>NZ_JBKBQY010000030.1:0-34184 GCF_046292185.1 Yoonia sp. | reverse complement strand
AAGAGGCCGCAAAACGCGACCACCGCAAACTGGGCCGCGAAATGAACCTGTTCCACATGCAGGAAGAGGCCCCCGGTCAGGTCTTCTGGCACCCCAACGGCTGGACGATCTATACCGAATTGCAGGATTACATGCGCCGCCGCCAGCGCGCCGGTGGCTATGTCGAGGTGAACACACCCCAGGTCGTGGATCGCAAGCTCTGGGAAGCCTCGGGTCACTGGGACAAATATCAGGAAAACATGTTCATCGTCGAAGTGGACGAAGAACATGCCCGCGAAAAAGCGGTCAACGCGCTGAAGCCGATGAACTGCCCCTGCCATGTGCAGATCTTCAATCAGGGCCTGAAATCTTACCGCGACTTGCCTTTGCGCATGGCCGAATTCGGGTCCTGCGCGCGCTACGAACCCTCGGGCGCTTTGCACGGTATCATGCGCGTGCGCGGCTTCACCCAAGATGATGGCCACATCTTCTGCCGCGAAGACCAGATCGAACCCGAAACAGCCCGATTTATTGCGTTTCTGTCAAAAATCTACGCCGATCTCGGCTTCCATGACTGGACCATCAAACTCTCCACCCGCCCTGAACAGCGGATCGGCTCGGATGAGACTTGGGATATGATGGAAAAAGCGCTTGGCGATGCCTGCCGCGCTGCGGGCTATGAGTATGAACTTCTGGAAGGCGAAGGCGCGTTCTACGGCCCGAAACTGGAATTCACCCTGACCGACGCCATCGGGCGCAACTGGCAATGCGGCACCTTGCAGGTCGACGCAAACCTGCCCGAACGGCTGGATGCGGAATATATCGGCACCGACGGTGAAAAACACCGCCCCGTCATGCTACACCGCGCGACCTTAGGGTCATTCGAACGGTTCATCGGCATCCTGATCGAAGAACATGCAGGCAAACTGCCCTTCTGGCTTGCCCCGCGTCAGGTCGTGGTCGCCACAATCGTGTCCGACGCAGACGATTACGCGCATGAACTGGCCACGGCGCTGACCAAGGCCGGTGTCCGGGCCGAGGTTGATACACGCAACGAAAAGATCAACTACAAGGTCCGCGAACATTCCGTCGGCAAGGTGCCCGTGATCCTCGCCATCGGCGCACGAGAGGTCGAAGAACGCACCGCCACCGCCCGCCAGCTTGGCGAAAACCAGACCCGCGTCGTCACAATGGACGACATCGTGGCCGAGCTGAAAATCCGCGCCACGCCCCCTGATCTGCTGTAACCTCGAAAAGGCGCGCTTTAAAAGTGCGCCTTTTCCTCATCCGGCTTGCCTGCCGCGATGGCGAGTATCCCACCCAGCCCGGCAAAGCCAATCGGGAACATCGTGCCCACGTTGAATCCGAAAGCGGTGTAGAAAAACCCGCAGGCCAGCAGCATCAGGACGCCGCCCCACAGCGCGCGTGTCTTGGCCATCGCCCCGCCCGCAATCGCCAGCAAGGGCGCAATAAAGCTCGCAAAGCGGATGAAACCGGGGTTTTCCAGCACCCCGAAAATCTCGCCTACTTCGGCACGGTTGGCGGATAATTCGGCATAACCATAGCCAAACATCCCAACGACGATCCCGATCAAACCGGCGATCAGGCCCAAAACGGCCGCAGCACTACGCATCTTCAATTCCTTGTCCTGTTGCGCGACAGATAGGCACAACCGCATCAACTGCCAAGGTGTTTCGCCTGCACATCCGGTTTCCAGCCAATAGTCCAGCCATGATCATCCGACGCGATCACAGGCCGTTTCATCAATGTAGGATGCGCGGCCAGTAGCGCGGCATTGTCCATCGTGCGCGCCTCCTCGGGCAGGTTGCGCCATGTGGTCGACGCCCGGTTGATCGCCTGATCGCCAAAGGCCTGCACGATCGCCGTGATATCATCCACACTCAGCCCATCCGCACGCACGTCGATCACCTCTGGCGTGATGCCCTTGGCCTTCAGTGCCGCCAACGCCTTGCGGCAGGTGTCACAGCTTTTCAGCCCGAAAAAACGCATCTCACATCCTCTTTACTGCGACGTCCTGTCAATTGCCTTTTGGATAAAACACTTAACTCTAGGATTACAAGGCCAAGGGAAGACCGCCTGTCGCGGGGCCCAGCCTGCGACAAAAGGAGAAGAGATCATGCCAAACGGCACAGTAAAATGGTTCAACACCACCAAGGGGTTCGGGTTCATCGCGCCCGATGATGGCGGCAATGATATTTTTGTCCATATCTCTGCCGTAGAACAATCCGGGCTGACAGGGCTGGCGGACAATGAAAAAGTCACCTTCGATCTGGTCGAAGGCCGCGACGGCCGCAAGATGGCGGGCAATCTGGCCAAGGCCGTTTAACCCAGCCAGACCGCCTGCGCCTTTTCGCCCCACCCCAGCGTCCAGCGCGCCCCGTCCGTGATCACCGGGCGGGCCATCAGCGCTGGCTGCGCGTCCAACTGCGCCTCGGTCTCCGATTCCCGCAGCCAGGCATTCAGATTGCGATAGGCCTGCGATTTGCGATCAATCAGATTGTCGCCAAATTCCGCGATCAGCGGCGCCCATTCTGCGGCGCTCAGCGGATCTGCACGGATATCTCGAAACGTCACGCCCTGATCCGCCAGCGCGCGCAGCGCTGCCTTGCAATCCGAACAGGTGGGCAAGCCATATAATATCATGCAACGTCCTCTGCCTTAACCCGATGTTCACACCTATGCGCGATCATGCACACACGCCTGCCCGTTATCGCCGCCCCCGCCTGCGCAGCGCAACCGGTCATTTCAACAGCCATCTTCCCCGCAGGGAAGGTCATTGATGTGGGAGAAAGGATATGCAGAAAAGACAAACCGTAGTTTGGGGTTCACCCCGGCCCCGCCCGACACAGCGCAAGCAGGGGTGTTAAGGTGCGGGTGGGTCGAAGAGAACGGCGACCTATGGGTTGCTACGGTGACGATGAGTTTACTTTGACCGGTGGCACGACTTTCACATCACGAAACATAGCCTCAACCTCCGGCTCAAATCCCATACTTTTCAAGTTGTGAATAAACTTCAACCCAATGCCCACAGGGCAACCTAATTCGTCTCCAGCAAATTTTGATGAGATTTCCCGAAAATATCTTGGTTCAGGAATTCCAAAATTAGATTCGGTGACATTCGCGCACTGGTATACCGCGTGAGCAACAAAATCAGCAATATCCAGCATTTCGTTCTCACCCTTCTTCAAGGTCGAAACTCCAAATGGGTTTAAGTTCTTTAGAGAGCGCGATTGCGGAAATATGGGTTTATCTCTTACTTTTACAAGAAACCGCCGCATAGCATCATAATCATGGTTCATTCTCTCGAAGTACACACTCAAATCTTGCTCAGAACTCAGGTGCGGCGCCAAGTAGGAACAAATATTTTCAAGCAAGTATTGGGCACACTTGTTATAGAATTTATCAGCACTTCCATGAATATCGGTTTTATAACCTCCGAGAGTTTTTTTATTTGAAATTACCGCAAAGAAACGAACGGGAAGTCGATTGATTTCACGCGCCAAGAAAACTTTCTGCGTGTGCCCAAGATCAGTTGCATGCTTCCAATTTTTCTTTCTAATTCTATCTTTTGCGTCAGAAAGTGCATTCTTTGCAAGAACTTCAGCTGTTGGCAGACATACTACCGCCGCCATAACAAAATATGGAGACGCACCAGTAGAAGAGCCATCACGCACCCTGGCGATACCGGCTTCACCACTTTCGTCAATATAGACATTGAATTTCACTTTACGCTATCAATGTTGAAGCGACACCCCCCAAACTTCACCCAATAACCCCCATGAACTCCCGCCATTCGCCCTTGCTCATGCCGCTCGTTTCCTGCGTCACCTCTTCCCCCTTCAGCATCATCCGCACACATTCAATCGCCTTACCCGACAGGGTGGCCCCGCCCATCCGGTAATCCTCGAACGCGCCATAGGCCGCAGGCACCCAGTCGGCGACCAGGTTGCAGATTTCCTCCGCATAAACCCGGATTTCGTATTGTGCATGGCTGTCGGCGCGCAGCCGCAAGAAATGGAACAGGTTGTGCAGATCGACCTTCCAATACCATTGCGTATAGATATTGGCAGGCAGGTTCATCCGCGCCAGTTCGCGCGCCAGCCCCTGCTGGCCGTCATCGCTGATCATCTCGGCGTAATGGTCATAACACCGCGCGGCATCGTCTTTGAGATAGGCCAGCACGCGCGCCGCCTCGTCGCCGGTCAGCGCCTCACCCCGGCCCTGATTGTTGATCACCGATTGCGCGGCCAGATGTTCGGGCTGCGGGATATAGAATTCGCGGTCAAGGATCGAATAGCGTGCGGAATATTCATTCACATTCGCCGTCCGGTGCCGGATCCATTGCCGCGCAACAAAGACCGGCAGTTTCACATGCAGCTTGATCTCGCACATCTCGAATGGGGTCGAATGCCAGTGCCGCATCAGATAGCGGATCAGCCCTTCATCATTCTGCACCGATTTGGTGCCGCGCCCGTAACTGACACGCGCCGCCTGACAGATCGCCGCATCATCGCCCATGTAATCGATTACCCGAACAAAGCCGTGGTCCAGCACGTCATAGGCCTTGTAAAGATGTGCCTCCATCCCCGGAGCCACGGCGCGCAGGGTGGGTTGTGGGTTGGCGCGCAAAGTGTCGATTTCGGCCTGCTGGTCGGGGGTGATGGGCATCGTGTTCTCCGGTTCGGGGGATTCTGTTGCGCCACTATAGGCAAAGCGGTGGTGTGGCAAAACCTCCATAGATGCCAAACAATCCGGCTCTGTCAAAGGATGCGCGTTGACAGCCGCACGGCGCGACGAAATTGTCGGTCGAAACAAACAAGCAGAGGCCGGTGCCGTGACCAGATTGATTTGTGCCGTGATGGCCGTGGCAGCGCTTGCCGCCTGCGAAGGCGTGGGCGGTGACGATGGGGGGAGCACCACCGCACCAGAACCCGATGTCGACATCGCCACCGAGATTGCCAATAACCTCGATGCCGCAACCTTCGCGAGCGGTCCTGAAAGCCTGACCGTGTCAATCACTTTGGATGCGGGGCTGGTAGATGCAGTCTATGACCGTAATCCGGACTATGATCTTCCCGGGTATCTGGCCTTTACCACGCAAAACAACCCGCTGAACCGGTACTTTACAGGGTTCGCAAATGAATCCGCAGATGGGTCAGTGCAAGCCGTTGTCGTTGCCGACGGTGGTCAATTCACCAAGTTCTTTGGTGGTGCAACATATCGGCAGACCGGCGCCTATAGTGCCCCGACTGAGGGTATTGTCAGCTATGCGGGCAAATATGCCGGCCTGATTAACCTATCCACCCCGGTATTGCCTTTGCCCGACACAAATGATGACATTTTGCCGCTGCGTGCCGGGCGGGTGTCAGGAGATGTGTTTCTGAATGCCAGCTTCGCGACGAACAGGGTAAATGGCGCGATCTACAATCGGGTTTATGAAGATGGCACCGGGGTGGTTCTGGATACCGTCTTTTTGGTTCCAACTGAAATCCTGACCAACGGGTCATTTGCAGGTGTGGCAGAGAACCGCGGTGAATCTGGTATTGGCAGTTATGCGGGGACCTTTGGCGGGACGAACGCATCCTCAGTTGCAGGGGCGATCCGCCTTACCGGTGATTTCGTGCCGGGTGTCAATAATGAAGATGAGATCGGCATTTTTGTCCTCGGTCGCTGTGGGGCGACGGGCGGATCCGCGGTGTGCGATATCGTCAACGATCAGTGATACTTAGGATCATCGCCTTGGCAGTCTGCCTTCTTGGGAGCGTCGCCGAGGCGCAAACATCCATCGACCTCTCGATCTCCGAAGCCCGCGCGATCGCAACGCAGGCATTGTTCGCGGGCGACAGCGCGCTCGCACGCGATATCGCGCAGGCGATCCTTGCCCAGTTGCCCGATGACCGCGACGCCCTGGCTATCCTTGCCGCAGCCGCGCCGCAACAGGGGGATGCCCGCGCGGGCCGGATCGCGGGCGCGCGCGCCTTCGCGCTGTCGCAGACCGATGCTCAACGCTATGAGGCTGCGCGCCTGACCGCGCTTGCTGCGACCAATGAACAGCGATTCACGCTGGCGACGTTCTGGCTGCGCCGCGCCCTGATCGCCGCGCCGGGTGACGCCGACCGTGCCCAGACGCTTGCCGATGCCCGTCTGGTGAAACAGATGAATCCGTGGGCGTTTGACGTTTCGGCGACACTGACCCCGTCATCCAATGTGAACGGGGGCACCTCTGACGCCAATGTGCCAGACTTCGGCGGCTGGACCGGAACATTTTCCGAGGCGGCCTTGCCGCAGGCGGGCTGGCGCGCATCGCTTGGGCTTGGCGTCAGTTATCGCCTGCGCGAAAGCCCCGCCAGCCGCACCCAGATCGGCGGGCAATATCAGCTTGGCCGTGTATGGATCACAGATGAGGTCTCGATCCCGGACAGGGCCTTTGACACCGACGTGGCCCAGCTGAACCTGCGCCATGACCATGCGCTGACGACCGGCAGCATCAGCGGGCATCTGGCCTATGCTCGGGTCACCTATCGCAAATTGAACAACGACGAAACCGCGACGGAAGCCCGGTATTATGACAGCCTTCGGTTCGGGCTTGACCGGCGTATCCCTGTCGGTTCGGATACCGAAGTCACGCTGTCACTGGGGCGTGATCTGGCGGATTACGAAGAAACGACGATTGGGCAGGTGCGCCGCAATACGGCCAGCGCGGCGCTTGCCTATCGCCTCTCCTCGGGGGACGTGGTCCGCGCCAGTATCGGCATTGCCGACAGCAGGTCCGCAAATCCCGGCTACCAGTCAGAGGAGTGGACGCTTCAAGGCAGCTACGCCTGGGCAGAACAGATCGGGCCGATGTCGCTGAACGTCGGGGCGGGGATCACCTGGGCGGATTATCCCGACTACAGGTTGTTTGTGTCCGGGGACGGTGGTCGCCGCGACACAAGCCATTTCTACAGCGTCAACATCGGCTTTCCCCAAGTGACCTATGCCGGGTTCACCCCGGAGTTGTCGGTCACCGCGCAGCACACCGACAGCAATGTCAGCCGCTTCACCCGCGATGCTGTCTCGGCCGGGCTGACGATCCGGTCGGAATTCTGAACCGCCGCACTACCAGGCGGAACGGATCGACCGGACGTTCACCGTGGTGCCTTGCTGGCAGAACGACATCTGCGCTACATCGCCGGTGACGCGCACTCTGTCGCCGGGCTGAAATTCTCCGGTCTGGCCGGCAATGGTATATAGCCGCCCGTCATCGCCGCGCAGGGCGGTGCAGGTGACGCCTTCGCGTGTGATCGTGCCGGTCACGTCGATCCCTGGCCGGACGGCAGCATCCAGCAGCAGGATCTGGCTGGCGCTGATCGGCACCCCCTGCTGGCACAGCGCAGAGGCCGCACGGGTGCCGGTCACTTCGACCCTGTCACCGGCGCGCAGGGGGCGCGTGGCGGTACCCGCAATCGTGTAGAGCGTCCCGTCATCTCCGCGCAGGGCCTGACAGGTGACACCTTCGCTGGTGATCGTCCCGGTGATGCGCAGGTTCTGCGCGACGGGCAAGGGGGCTGGCCGCGCCGGCTGCGGTGCCAGCGACGACGGCACCCGTAAGGTCATGCCGGAAAAGATGAAGTTCGGATCGCGCAGCTGTGGATTTTCCGCGCGCAGTTGCGCGACTGTTACCCCGCAGCGCTGGGCAATGCCGCTGAATGTGTCGCCGGGGCGTACCTGCACCGATGCACCGCAGCGCGAAAAGGCCCCCTGCCCCCAATTGTTCGCAGGCGCAGCCGCCACGGGTGGGCGGTGGACCGGCACGGTCGTGTTAAGCCCCGGCATATAGACAAGCTGCCCGACGAACAGCCGGTTCGGCTCGGTGATTTGCGGGTTCGCGGCCATCAGCGCGGGAATCGTCGTGTTGCAATAGCTGGCAACCCGCAGCAGCGTGTCGCCGGGGGTGATCCTGATCGCATCGCCGCAGGCCGGGTTCGCCGCCATGGCAGGGGGCGCAAAGACGGCGCATGCGGCGGCGAATGCCGTAACACCCAACACGGCGCGGATACCCGCAGCGGAACGCCCCGCACTCCCACGACCAAATCGCAACATGATCTCATTCCCTTTTCAGATAGACAAACCAGACGGCCTTTCCCTCAAGGAGCATCCGGACCTCCAAACACGCAATATCAGCGCCTTGCTAGCGAATAACACTGCACCCTGATGGGGAAAGAAAAGAGATGTCTGTGGGTCCGACAAGGCCGGATCATTCCGTATCGCCGCGGCTTTGCTACAGGTAGCGACCGCCGCGTTGCAGCACCTCGATCTGATAGCCGTCCGGGTCCGCGACAAAGAAGAACCGTGCGATCACATCGCCCGCAGGCGCGAATTCCACGATGTCGCGGGGATTCAGCCCTGCTTTGGTCATCCGGGTGTGTTCGGCGTCCAGATCATCGACCGAGAATGCCAGATGGCCATAGCCATCACCCAGATTGTAAGGTTCTTTGCGCCCCTTGTTGACGGTCAGCTCCACCTCGAAACCGGTTTCAGGGTTGGAGAGGTAAATCAGGGTAAAGCTGTCAAAATCCAGACGCTCGGCGAGGTCGAGGTCAAAGGCGGTCTTGTAGAACGCGCGTGAACGCGGCTCGTCCAGCACGCGCAGCATTGCGTGAATTGCTTTGGCCATCTGCGTTTCTCCGGTTGCCCGCTCTCATGCAGTTTTATGCAAAAATCGCGCCGGGCTCAATTGCCTTCAATCGAAATGCCCTGTTCGCCAACCTCGATGGTCACACCGCTTTGGGATTCCTGATAGTAAAGATATCCGAAGACTGCGACGGCCACGGCAAGCACGACGATCAAAAGATAAGCTGTATTGCGGTTCATTCTGTCCGACCTTCTATATTTGCGACGATGAGGGCAATTTGCGGTGAAACACCGAAGCCAACCTAACCCCTTGATAGCGGCTATCTTTTTGAAGTCAAAAGCAAAAATATGGTGCTGTGAGAGAGGATTGAACTCTCGACCTCACCCTTACCAAGGGTGTGCTCTGCCACTGAGCTACCACAGCATCCGTGAGGCGGGGGATTAGCGGCAATCGCGGGCTGGTGCAAGCCCTCTCTGGACGGTTTTTGCGTGGCTTGATATCACACCGCATGGACAACAAAAACGACAAGCCGCAACCCGCCCGGCCCGCGACACCCCGTGAAGAACGGTTGAAAGCGGCGCTGAAGGCCAATATGGCCAAACGCAAGGCGCAGGCGCGCGCAAAGGCCGCAGCAGCGGGCAGCAAACAGAAAGAATAAAGCAGCATGGATTCGATTTTGGTCAAAGGCGGCGCAACGCTGCAGGGAAAAATTCAAATTGCGGGGGCCAAGAATGCCGCCCTGGCGCTGATGCCCGCGACGCTGTTGTCCGAAGAGCCGCTGACCCTGACCAATGCGCCGCGCCTGTCCGATATCAAGACGATGACGGCACTGCTGCAATCCCTGGGCGTCGAAGTCACCGCCCTGCAGGACGGCAAGGTGCAGGTGTTGTCTTCGCATGCAATGACATCCACCCGTGCCGATTATGAGATTGTGCGCAAGATGCGCGCGTCCAATCTGGTGCTGGGGCCGCTGCTGGCGCGGCATCATCAGGCGATTGTGTCCTTGCCCGGCGGCTGTGCCATCGGTGCTCGGCCGATGGACATTCATGTTACGGCGCTTGAAACCATGGGTGCCACGATTGAACTGAAGGACGGCTATCTGCATGCCACCGCCAAAGGCGGGCTGAAAGGCGCGCGGGTGGCGCTGCGCTTCGCCTCGGTCGGCGCGACCGAGAATGTGCTGATGGCCGCGACACTCGCCAAGGGCACCACGATCATTGAAAACGCCGCGCGTGAGCCGGAGATCGTGGACCTTGCGCGATGTCTGCGCCGCATGGGCGCGCAGATCGAAGGCGAAGGCACCAGCACGATCACGATTGACGGCGTGGATCGTCTGGGTGCAGCGACCCATCCGGTGGTGACCGACCGGATCGAACTCGGCACCTATATGCTCGCCCCGGTCTTTGCCGGCGGTGAGGTGGAATGTCTGGGCGGTCGCATGGAACTGGTCGGTTCTTTCGCCGAAAAACTGTCCGAGGCGGGTGTGGATGTAACGGAAACCCCGGATGGTATTTTGGTCAAACGCAATGGCAGCCGCGCGCGTGCCGTCGATGTCACCACGGCCGTGTTCCCCGGTTTCCCCACCGATCTGCAGGCGCAGATGATGGCGATGCTTTGCACCGCAGACGGCACATCGGTGCTGGAGGAAAAGATTTTCGAAAACCGCTTCATGCATGCCCCTGAACTGATCCGCATGGGAGCGCGGATAGACGTGCAGGGCGGCACCGCCACCGTCACGGGAGTGGACCGTCTCAAAGGTGCGCCGGTGATGGCGACCGATCTGCGCGCCTCGGTGTCGCTGATCCTTGCCGGGTTGGCGGCGGAAGGTGAAACGCTGGTCAGTCGGGTTTACCACCTTGATCGCGGATATGAGCATGTCGAGGAAAAGCTGCGCGCCGTTGGTGCCGATATCGAACGGGTGCCGGCATGACCCGCGACGCCAGTTTCAAGGATGGTGCCGCCAGACCGCTGCGCCTGCGCGCGCTGGACGGAGATGATCTGGCGGTAATCGCAGCAATCACACAGGATGCGGTTTTTCCGGTCAAGGAAATGCGCTGGGACCGCAGGGCGCGGCGCTTTGCGCTGTTGATCAATCGGTTTCGCTGGGAGGACGGTGCGCAAAGTGCCGAACGCGTGCAATCCGTGCTGGCCTTCGAGGATGTGATGGCGGTGCAAAGCCAGGGCATCGACAAGGCGGATGCCGATCTTGTCTGTTCGCTGCTGTCGATCTCTTTCACGCGGGCCACGGATGGCGCAGGCAGGGTTGAACTGACGCTGGCCGGTGACGGTGCCATCGCGCTGCAGGTCGAAGCTTTGGAGGTTCTTTTGCGCGATGTGACCCAGCCTTATGCAGCACCGTCAGGCAAGGCACCCCGTCACCCCGACTGATACCATTGAAGCGGCGCGGTGACCCCGCTATGTCCTCTGCGATAGAGGAGATTTCCATGCCGCAATTCCTGTCCACGACCGATCCCGATTTCGAGGCCCGCTTTACCGCCCTTCTGGGGGCGAAACGCGAAGACAGCCCCGATGTGGATCATATCGTGGCAGAGATCATTGCCGATGTGCGCGCGCGCGGCGATGCGGCGGTGATTGAACTGACCTCCCGCTTTGACCGGCTGGACCTGACGCCGGACAGGATGCGCTTCACCCCCGCAGAAATCGCCGCCGAATGTGCGCTGGTATCGGACGAGGACCGCGCTGCATTGGAACTCGCCGCGGATCGTATCCGGACCTATCACAGCCGCCAGATGCCGGAAGATGCGCAATGGACCGATGACGCGGGTGCAACGCTTGGCTGGCGCTGGACGCCGGTGTCGGCGGCGGGGCTTTACGTGCCGGGGGGGCTTGCCAGTTATCCGTCATCGGTGCTGATGAATGCGATCCCGGCCAAGGTGGCGGGGGTGCAGCGGCTGGCGATTGTCGTGCCGACACCGGACGGCCTGACCAATCCTCTGGTGCTGATGGCAGCTCAGATCGCGGGTGTCGATGAAGTCTACCGCATCGGCGGCGCGCAGGCGATTGCGGCATTGGCCTATGGGACCCAGACGATTCCGCCGGTGGACAAGATCACCGGGCCGGGCAATGCCTTTGTTGCTGCCGCGAAACGGCGTGTGTTCGGCAAGGTCGGGATTGATATGATCGCCGGGCCTTCGGAAATTCTGGTGATCGCGGATAAGGATAATGATCCTGACTGGATCGCGCTGGACCTGTTGTCGCAGGCCGAACATGACGAAAGCGCACAATCCTTGCTGATCACCGATGATGCCGCGTTCGGTCGCAAGGTGGCGCAGGCCGTGGACAAGCGGCTGCAAACGCTGGAACGCCGTGCGATTGCCGGGGCCAGTTGGCGCGATTTCGGCGCGATCATCACCGTGAGGGATATGGATGAGGCTGTGGCCCTGTCGGACAGGATCGCGCCCGAACATCTGGAACTTTGCACTGGTGATGCCGATGACCTCGCCGCGAAAATCACCCATGCGG
Source organism: Yoonia sp. (assembly GCF_046292185.1). Classification (GTDB taxonomy): domain Bacteria; phylum Pseudomonadota; class Alphaproteobacteria; order Rhodobacterales; family Rhodobacteraceae; genus Yoonia. The sequence goes on along the minus strand of NZ_JBKBQY010000030.1, from coordinate 22,087 downwards.
GGGCGATTTTCATTGGCAGTTGGACACCAGAGGCGATTGGTGACTACATTGGCGGGCCGAACCATGTTTTGCCGACGGCCCGATCGGCGCGTTTTTCAAGCGGGTTATCAGTGATGGATTTTATCAAACGTACGACCCTTTCGCGTATGACGCCCGACGCGCTTGCGGCGATCGGCCCTGCCGCCGAACGGCTGGCACAATCGGAAAGCCTGCAGGCGCATGGGTTGAGCGTGCGCGCACGGCTCGACCGGCTGAACCAGGGGGATTGAGATGCCGCGCATCTTCAATATCATCCTTGACGACAGCGGCCTGCCTGCGCCAACGCCAGAGATTGATCAGGAACGCAAGGTCGCGCTGTTCGATCTTTTGGAAAACAACAGCTTTGCCATGCCCCCGCGCGACGGGCGCGATGTACCGCCCGGCCCTTACCAACTGGGCCTATCAATCCGGGAAAAGCGGCTGGTGTTCGACATCCAGCAAGACGATGGCAGCCCGGCAGGTGCGTTTCATCTGTCGCTGGGGCCGTTCCGGCAGGTGGTGAAGGATTATTTCCAGATCTGCGAAAGCTATTTCGACGCAGTGAAAACACTGCCGCCCAGCCAAATCGAAACCATCGATATGGCGCGGCGCGGCATCCATAACGAAGGCGCGCGGGTGTTGCAGGAACGGCTGGACGGCAAGGCCATCGTCGATAATGACACCGCGCGACGGCTGTTCACCCTGATCTGTGTGCTGCATTTTGGGGGCTGATGTGCCGACAGACGCCACATTCGCCCCCCTGCCCCAGTCAGTGCTGTTTTGTTGCGATCATAATTCCGTCAGATCCCCGATGGCCGAAGGGATCATGAAGAAACTTTATGGCACCCGCTGCTATGTCCAGTCCGTCGGCGTCAAGAATGACATGGAAATCGACGGTTTCGCCATCACCGTCTGCGCCGAAATCGGGGTCGAGGTGTCGCGTCACCGCTCCCGGTCCTTTGACGAGATGGAACAATGGGGTGACGATCTGTCATCTTTCGATCTGGTGCTGGCACTGTCGCCCGCAAGCCAACGCCGCGCGCTGGATCTGACGCAGTTTTTTCACCTTGACGTCGAATACTGGCCGGTGCTTGACCCCACCGGCCTTGGCGACAGCCGCGAGGCGCAGCTGAACCTGTATCGGCAGACACGCGACCAGATTTACGACCGGCTGATCGCGCGATTTGGCCCCGCAATCACCGATCCTGCCGGTTAAGGCGGGTCCCATTCGCCGCCACGCCAGATTCCCCCTTGAAAATCGGCGCGCAGAGGCGCATTTAGCAGCGGTCCGCAAACAGCGGAAGAGATATACAGGAGATCACATGGCCAAGGAAGAACTGCTCGAATTCCCAGGTGTCGTGAAAGAACTGCTGCCAAACGCGACGTTTCGGGTCGAGCTGGAAAACGGCCATGAGATCATCGCGCATACGGCAGGCAAGATGCGCAAGAACCGCATCCGCGTTCTGGCAGGCGACAAGGTGCAGGTCGAAATGACCCCTTATGATTTGACCAAGGGTCGGATCAACTATCGGTTCAAATAGCGTGAAACCCTGTTTCACGCAGCAAAGGTAAGCGTTTTGCCAAAGGCGAAATGCGGCCCCGCCCCGGTTGCGGATTTCAAGCTATGACCACCCTGCCCCCAGATGAGACGCTCAGGCTGATCCTCGGATCCGGGTCACCCCGGCGGCTGGAATTGTTGGCGCAGCTTGGTGTGGTGCCCGACGCCGTGCAGCCGCCCGATATTGACGAGGATATGCGTAAAGGCGAACTGCCCCGCGATTACGTCAAACGGATTGCCGCGGAAAAGCTGGCAGCGATTCCTGCCGGTGAGGATACCGTGGTGCTTTGCGCCGACACCACCGTCGCGCTGGGTCGCCGGATCATGGGCAAACCGGCGGATGCGGGCGAAGCGGCGGCATTTCTTTACGCGCTGTCGGGGCGGCGTCACAAGGTCATCACCGCCCTCGCGGTCAAACGCGGCGACAAGACATGGCTGCGCGATGTGCAAAGCACGGTGGCTTTCAAACAGATTTCGGATGCCGAAGTGAATGCCTATCTGGTCAGCAATGACTGGCAGGGCAAGGCAGGCGGCTATGCGATCCAAGGGCCTGCCGGTGCGTTCATCCCGTGGATCAACGGATCCTATACCGGGATCGTGGGCCTGCCCCTGACCGAAACCGCGGGACTTTTGACAGCCGCCGGTTACCCGCTTTACAAGGATATCCCATGAAGGGCCGCAGCATCATCCTGGACCATATCAACGGGCTGGAAGCCGCGGCCTATCTGGTCGATGGCCAGCTTGACGATCTGCTGATCGACCAGCCCGACGCGCCGCGCCCGGGTGCGATCTATCGTGCGATCTGTGACCGCCCGATCAAGGGTCAGGGCGGCATGATGCTGCGGCTGCCCGAAGGCGGCACAGCGTTTCTGCGCGCGGGCAAGGGGTTGCGGCAAGGTCAGCCACTGCTGGTGCAGGTCACGGGTTATGCCGAAGGAGCCAAGGCCGTGCCGGTTACCGACCGGGTGCTGTTCAAGAGCCGCTATGCCATCGTGACACCGGGCAAACCGGGGCTGAACATTTCCCGCCAGATCGTAGATGAGGATATCCGCGACAGCCTGCTGGCCATCGCGCATGAGGTGCATGAAGGCACGCATGGTCTGATCCTGCGGTCATCATGTGAAACCGCCGATCCCGCCGAGATTGCCGATGACATCAGCGCGATGCTGGATCTGGCCGATACCGTGCTGGCGGACGCCGCCGGCGACCAGCCTGAGGCGCTGACAGAAGGTGACAGCCCGCATGTGCTGGCCTGGCGCGACTGGACGGGCGCGGGCGAGATCGTGACCGAACCCGGCGGCTTTGCCGCGCGCGACGTGCTGGAGCAGATCGCGGCCCTTGGCGGGCCGTTGGTGCCGATGGGCGAAGGGCAGATGTATGTCGAACCGACACGCGCGCTGGTTGCGGTCGATGTGAATACCGGCAGCGACACATCACCTGCTGCTGCGCTCAAGGCCAATCTGGCCGCCGCCCGCGCCCTGCCCCGCGCCCTGCGTCTGCGGGGGCTGGGCGGCCAGATCAGCGTGGATTTCGTCTCGATCTCAAAAGCGCATCGCAAACAGGTGGAACAATCCCTGCGCGCGTCGTTCAAGAACGATCCCGTTGAAACATCGCTGGTCGGCTGGACCGCAATGGGCCTGTTCGAATTGCAGCGCAAGCGCGAGCGTCTGCCGCTGTCGGCTGAACTGTTGAGGCGTCTCTGATGGCCTGCCCGATCTGCGACCGCCCTACTGAAAAGGCCTTTCGCCCGTTCTGTTCCAAGCGTTGCGCCGACGTCGATCTGGGCAAATGGCTGACCGGCAGCTATGCCATTCCTGCCATGCAAGACGACGCTGAAGAGGGTGAAACCGCACCCATCGAAGACGATGACGGGAAACTGCATTAAGGCTGCCTTTCTCTCTGGACACCTGTGCACCCTGCGTCTAAAAGCGCGCTACCCGACGGATATATCCGTCCCGGTGCCCGGGTAGCTCAGGGGTAGAGCAGTGGATTGAAAATCCTCGTGTCGGTGGTTCGATTCCGCCCCCGGGCACCATTTAACAAGCCTGAGTTTTGTGGTCATATCTCACTTGCTGGCCGGTGCGCGCAGGGCGATCTGTTTTGGGACCAGTTCGCCCACGATCAAGGACAGATAAGTGATTGCCACGCCCAAAGGCTGCGCGACGCCAGAGGATAATCCTGCAACCACAAGCGTGGCCACCAAACGCGCGCCCCGCGTGGCACCCGAAAACGCACCGGCGAGGATGCCCACCAGGGCGATGCCGATCTGGACAATGGAGGGAACATGCCATCCCAGACGCTGCCCAGCCTCTCGCCCATTGGAAAACTGACAAGCCGCTGGCAGAGGTGATCGACCGCAGCCTCAATCAAATGCTGGCGCGTTGCATCTTCACATCCGGCACGACATTGGCCGCATTGTTACCCATGGCGATATGGGGTGGACCTGCGGTTGCGGAATTTGCCTGGCCGATGATCGCGGGGGTCGTGATTGCAACGGCTTCGTCGCTGTTTGTCGTAAGGCCGGTGCTGGCGCGGCTCGCTACGCGCGGCACCGCCGCCATAAATGTTCTGGCGACACAACAGCCAGATTAGGACATGAGGGCAAGTAAGTGTTTGATCTGCACGAGGTGCGACCGGTGGACCAGACCACGCGCCTCAGCTTGGAAATTTGACTTATTCCGCAGCACAGCCCTTCATGCAGAGTGCAAGGCGGCCGGGGCCTTTGCTTCGCCGGTCCCGATGGCCGTCGCTCCATATGCGCGCAGTCTTGTGGCGAGGAAGTTAAAACCGCCGTCAGAACCTTTACGAATAGCGCATACCTTTGGTATAGAACCAATCCCACTGCGTCCAGTGCCAGCAGAATATCGGCGGCGCTCTTGCCCGTTCCCGTCATAGAAAAGCTTGGCGTAGCGCTCGTCTTTGGTGCCTCGGCTTCACATTCCCGCCCGGACCTACAGTTCACCAGCGGGACCGATGCTGCGCCGCGGCTTTCGGACTATGGACATTCGTGCACCAGCGAGCCGCAGCACCCATGAGATCCAAACGATTGACCGGAACCCGTTGCAATCGCAGTGGGTATCGTGTCTTTTGCGCGCAGAAAAAGGGAGGAGTGACTATGATATCTGAAATAACACGCCGAATGGCACTTGCAGGAACCGTTGCGTTGTCGGCATTTCCTGCCTTTGGGCAAGATGCATGGCCGACCGCTCCCATTCGTGTTTTTGTCGGATTTCCCGCTGGGTCATCGCCCGATACGCTTGCACGCGTTGTTACAGATGAGCTCGCGCAACGCCTGGGCCAGCCCATCGTGATCGAGAACAGGCCAGGTGCTGGCGGCGTGATTGGTGTGCAGCAGATGCTGGTTTCGGCGGGCGACGGGCACACCTTTGGCACAACGATCAACGGGCCGCTGACAACGGCGCAACGCATGATGGACAGCACCGGATTCGACATCGAGACGGATATCATGCCGGTGTCGCTGATCGCGACCTCTCCGCTGGTTCTTGCGGTGTCTGCCGACAGCGATATCGTCGATCTTGACAGCTTCATTGCCGCTGCCGCGGCAGAACCTGAGGCGATCGCCTATGGCTCGGTCGGCCAAGGGTCAGGCGCGCATCTGACAGCCGAGCTTTTCGCGACCGAGGCGGATATCAGCATGCTGCATGTGCCTTTCACAAGCTACGCCGAAGTCACGACCTCGATTCTTGGAAATGAGATTGACGCGGGCTTTATGGCACCTTCCGCCGCCCTTCCTTTCGTAGAGGCGGGAACAATGCGTATGTTGGGCATGACCTCGACAGAGCCTTTCGCACAGGCGCCGGATGTGCCCGTGATCGCCGGAAACGCTGGGTTGCCAGAGGATTTCCGGGCCGAGCTGTGGAACGCGTTTATTGCGCCTTCTGGCACGGATGCAGCAATAATCGAACGACTGAACACCGAAATTGCTGAAATTCTCGCCGATCCCGGAGTTCAGGAACGTCTTCTGACCATCGGCTGGCAGGCAGCACCGGGTTCGCCGGATGACCTGCGTCAGCGCATCACTGATGACACGGCAATGTGGGGCGGGGTAATTGACCGCGTTCAGGCACGGTAAACAGGTGCGATATGCAGCGTGACTGGCCTGACATCTTTGGCGGATTGATACTCGCCGCTATCGGTGCCTGTGCCGTCATCTGGGCGGCCTTGTATTACGACATGGGAACCCTGCGCCGCATGGGGCCGGGGTTCTTTCCTGCCGCGCTGGGTACCGCGTTATTCCCGCTGGGCCTGATCGTCGCTTTTCCGGCGCTGGGGCGTCCGGGCGTGGCACCAAAGATCGAGCCCGCTTCAGCAATCGCGGTGCTTGCGGCAATTATGATCTTTGCGTTCGGCTTGTCCCGTCTTGGGCTGGCAGGTGCGACCGCTGCCGCTGTTCTGGTCGCGACAATCCCCGCGCCGCGTACGGGCTGGGTCTGGCGGATTTCACTGGCGGCAATCGTCACGACGCTGACCGTGCTGGTCTTTAGTTTGGGCTTGCGCATGACCCTTCCGCTTTGGCCGCGCCTGTCATGACGGCCTGGGAAGGGCTGTTATTCGGCATTGGCTTTGTCACGCAGCCAGAAGTGCTGATCTACTGCTTTTTCGGGGTCGTGTTGGGCACGTTCGTCGGCGTCCTTCCAGGCATAGGCGCGATGGCGGCGATATCGCTGTTGTTGCCGATCACCTATTATCTCTCTCCAGAAGCAGCTTTGATCATGCTGGCCGGCGTTTATTATGGGGCCCAATATGGCGGGGCCGTTTCGTCAATCCTGTTGCGGCTGCCGGGTACGCCACAATCGGCTGTGACGACGCTGGACGGTTATCCGATGGCGCAGTCCGGGCGGGCCGGTGTTGCCTTGTTCACGGCGATGGCTTCGTCTTTTATCGGGTCAGTGATCGGCATACTTGTCCTCGTCATGCTGGCAGGTTGGTTGTCGCGCGCGGCAACCGCATTCGGGGCGGCAGATTATGCGGCGATGATGATCCTCGGGCTGGTTGCGGCTTCCACAATCGGCAGCGCGCGCCCCGCCAAGGGGTTTGCCATGGTCACGCTGGGATTGCTGCTGGGCTGTATCGGCACGGACGTGAACTCGGGCGTTCAGCGGTTCACCTTTGGTCAGACAGAGCTTTTGGACGGGATTAATCTCGTGGCGCTCGCGATGGGCCTGTTCGGCGTGGCAGAGGTGATCGCCAATGTCCGCAATCCCGCCCGCCAGGGCGTGACGGAACGGATAGGATTGCGGTCTTTGATGCCCGGTTGGGCTGACCTGCGGCGTATGGGGATGCCTATGCTGCGTGGCGGCGCACTTGGCAGCTTTTTTGGCGCTTTGCCCGGCACCGGGTCCACACTGTCATCTTTTCTGAGCTATTCGATGGAACGCCGGATCGCACGGCAGCCTGAAAGGTTCGGGCAGGGAGCGGTCGAAGGCGTCGCAGGCCCCGAAGCCGCGAATAATTCCGCCGCGATCACCGCCTTTGCGCCGACACTTACCCTTGGCATTCCGGGCGATCCGATCATGGCGCTGATGCTCGGCGCGCTGGTGATCCACGGCATCCAGCCCGGCCCGATGATGTTAGAGGCAAGACCTGAGATGTTCTGGGGCCTTATCGCCAGCTTTGGTCTCGGCAACCTGCTGCTTTTGATCCTGAATCTGCCACTGATCGGAATCTGGGTGGCGATGTTGCGCATTCCGTTCAACTATCTCTATCCGGCAATCATCGTTTTTCTATGTCTCGGTGTTTACTCCGTCAGAGGGTTGGCCTTTGATATCGTCGCCGTTGCCGGGATCGGGCTTGCCGGTTATCTGCTGGCAATCGCCAAGTTCAGCCCCGCCTTGCTTTTGCTAGGATTTGTGCTTGGTCCGCTGATCGAGACAAACCTTCGCAGGGCCTTCCTGATTTCACGCGGCGATCCGATGGTCTTTCTCGAACGGCCTATAGCAGCCGGATTCGTGATCGCGATCGTGGCGCTCTTGCTGTTGCCCCTGTGGCAGACCTGGCGACTTCGCGGCACGCGCCAACAGGGCAGGTAGATAGTTGATACTTGTTTCGCGAGACTATCCGGTGACACGTGTCGAACCCGTGAATGGCTAACAGGAAAGCATGAAAGGAACCGCCTTGAACGGCTGTTTTTACTGCATCTGCTACCTTCCAGATTTCCTGTTCAATCAGTCCGGCATGCCCGAACGCTGCGCCCAGCCGCATGGCAACATCCACAGCGCCGATGGCTGGCGGCAGGCAAGACGACCCCGTCAAATGAGGGGTGGCGTGAAGAAGATCAGGACGCCAACGCGCGTTGTCAAGCTACCACAATTGGTGGACGTGCGGTGCAATGCGCGCCTCGTATATGCCGCGCACCTTGTCCATCGTCTCCGGCGGGAGTGGCGCGAGCGCGTCTGCATCCGCATTCGATTGGGCCTGATCGGGCCTGCGAGCGCCGGGAATGACGACCGAAACGGCGTCGTTCATCAAGATCCAGCGCAGCGCCATCTGCGCCATCGTCGCCCCACCCGGCACCAGCGGACGGATTTCGTCAACGGCATCAAGCGCCACGTCGTAAGGGACGCCGGCAAAGGTTTCGCCCTTGTCAAAGGCGCTACCATCGCGGTTGAAGTTACGGTGGTCGTCCTGCGCGAATTCGGTCTCGCGGGTCATCTTGCCGGTCAGCATCCCGCTGGCCAACGGCACGCGCACGATGATGGCGACGCCGCGACGTCGGGCTTCGTGGAAAAAGAGTTCGTCCGGACGCTGGCGGAACATGTTGTAGATGATCTGGACAGAGGCAACGTTCGGAAATGCGATCGCCTTCAGCCCTTCTTCGACCTTTTCGACAGAGACGCCATAGCGGGCGATCTTTCCCTCAGCGACGAGCGCGTCCAGGGTGCGGAATACCGCCGGCTCATAATAGACCGCCGTCGGCGGACAATGAAGCTGCAGAAGATCCAGCGTATCCATGCCAAGATTGTCGCGGCTGCGGTCCACGAAGGCCGTCAGGTTTTCCTTGGTGTAGCCTTGCGCCTCGTGTGGGTTCAGCCGCCGTCCGGCCTTGGTCGCCACAAGCGGGCGCGGGCCGGACCGGGTGGCCAGCACGTCGCGGATCAGCCGCTCGGACCGGCCATCGCCATAGACGTCGGCAGTGTCGAGAAAGGTCACGCCGGCGTCGAGCGTCGCGTTCAGCGTTGCCTTCGCGTCCACTTCCGTCACTTCGCCCCAGGTGCCGCCGATGGCCCAGGCCCCGAACCCGATGGCGGTCGTGTCGATGCCGCTTGATCCGAAGGCACGTGTTGTCAATGACATAGCTCTGATCCCTGTTCTCTGTTATCGGACAGACCTTAGGCCTTGGGGCCAGCTCTTCCAAGTCCCCATTGCGGCGGTTGCGTCCCGCGCATTCTTTGGCCGATGGCCTGTGCGACGCCGCTCATGCCCGCTGGCATCATGATGAGTAATAATGTCATCTCGTTCCGTCGCAGGTGAGCAGCTAGACCTAGCCCCAGAGAACCAACTCTAAGTCGGACGGTGACGATCTGGATGCTACGATACTGCATCTGTTTGAAGAAAACCGGGTCAGGTTATTGATCGCGTCCGGCGCAGACCAACAGGTGCTAACCGCCCTTCCCTTCCAACTAGCCGTGCTGCTCGACTATTGTGTTTGTATCAAATTAACTGATACAAACACACCCAGTTGAGCGGAGATCCCCATGGGCCAGAATTATTTATTGATAGACGCCGAGGAAAATTTTGACGTCCTCAAAAGCGCGGCCTCAAGGGGCGGGGTGAAGATCCTCAAATTGCTGCATCAGAGTGGCGGCATGAACGTGAACGAGATCGCCGAACGGCTGGGGCAGCCGCAATCATCCGTGTCAAATCATATCCAGTCGCTCGAACATGCCGGACTGATCCGAACCGAGATGGTGAAAGCCCGCAAGGGCAGTCAGAAGATCTGCCACGCTATCTATGACGAGATCGTCGTATCCTTTCACAAATCCGTCGCCCGCACCCCCGACGATGAGATCGAAGTCATGATGCCGCTGGGGCTGTTCACCAATGCCTCGGTCGTCGGGCCTTGTGGAATCTGTTCGCCAGAGGGGATTATCGGCTTGCTGGATGTGCCGACCACGTTTCTGGACCCGGAGCGAATGAAGGCGTCATTATTGTGGTTTACCAGTGGGTTCGTCGAATACCAGTTCCCCAATAACGCCTTGCTGAAAGGGGTGGAGGTTGACCGGATCGAATTCGTGATCGAGGTCAGTTCCGAGGTGCCGGGCACGCATACCGACTGGCCCTCTGACATTTCGGTCGCGATCAACGGGGCAGAGCTGGGCGTCTGGACCTCGCCGGGAGATTTCGGCGACAAGCGTGGCGTTTACACCCCTGATTGGTGGAAAATGGCCGGGTCTCAATATGGATTGCTCAAGACCTGGCAGGTGACGCATGCGGGATCATTTGTTGATGGACGGCGCATTTCGGACGTCTGCATCAGCGATCTGGACCTCTCTGCGCATCGTTCTGTCCGGTTGCGAATCGAGGTGAAAGCCGACGCGGAACATCCGGGCGGACTCAACATTTTCGGGCGCGGATTTGGCAATTATGATCAGGACATCATCATGAGACTGCACACCAAATCCAAGCTTTGATAGGGCATTGCACGAAAGTTGAGCAAAATGTTGACAGGTCTCTGAAGCTGGGCAATGATATCGGTAATCTGGTTCTAAATCAGTTTTACAGATATGAACTCGCAGGAGACTTCGATGAAAACACGCGTAGCGGTCCACAGGGACTTCCATATTTCCCGTATCGACGACCGGCTTTATTCTGCCTTCATCGAGCATATGGGGCGCGCGATCTATGGCGGCATCTATGAGCCCGGTCACCCGACAGCGGATGCCGATGGCTTTCGCACGGATGTTCTGAAATTCGTCCAGGACCTGAAGATCCCCGCGATCCGCTATCCCGGCGGCAATTTCGTGTCGGCCTATAACTGGGAAGATGGGATCGGGCCCAAGGAAAACCGCCCTGTGCGGCTGGACCTTGCCTGGCGGTCGAAAGAGACAAACCAGGTCGGGATCAACGAATTCGGCAAGTGGGCAGAGATGGCGGGGATCGAAATGATGCTTGCCGTCAATCTTGGCTCGCGCGGGCTGGAGGATGCACGCAACTTTCTTGAATACAGCAATTTCAAAGGTGGCACGACATGGAGCGATATGCGCCGGGAACATGGCGTGCAAGATCCCTATGACGTGAAAATGTGGTGCCTGGGCAATGAAATGGACGGCCCATGGCAGATCGGCCACAAGAAGGCGACGGAATATGGCCGCCTTGCAAATGAAACCTCCAAGGCGTTCAAGGGCTTTGATGCGAGCATCGAAACCGTGGTCTGCGGCAGTTCCAATGACGCGATGCCTACCTATCCCGAATGGGAACGGCAGGTGCTGGAAGAATGCTATGAAAATGTCGATTACATCTCGCTGCACAAATATTATGGCAACAACAGCCGCGACACGCTGAATTTCTTTGGCAAGATCGAAGAGACGGGCCGCTATATCCAGACGATTGGCGGGGTGATCGATTACGTGAAATCGAAGAAGCGCGCCAAGAATGACGTGCATATCTGTTTTGACGAATGGAACGTCTGGTATCATATCCGCGAACAGGACGGAAAAAACGTCAAGGCCTGGGACTGGCCAGAGGCACCCGCGCTGCTGGAAGAGACCTATAATTTCGAGGATGCGCTTTTCGTTGCCGGGCTGATGAATGAATTCATCCGCCGCTCTGACAGGGTCAAGATTGCCTGTATCGCGCAGCTTGTGAACGTCATCGCCCCGATCCGCGCGGAAAAGAACGGCCCGGCCTGGCGGCAGACGATCTATTATCCCTATCAGTTCGCATCGCTTTATGGCCGTGGCACGGCGCTGAACGTCGCGGTCGATGCACCGACCTATGATTGTCGCGTCGCAGACGACGTGAAATATCTTGATGTGGCTGGCGTGCTGGACGAGGCGGGCACGATTGTCACGCTGTTCATGCTGAACCGTCACCTGACCGAAGCGGCCGATCTTGACGTCACGCTGACAGGCTTTGCCGGAGCGAAGGTTGTCGAACATCTGGTAATGGAAGGGCATGATCTGCGTCAGACCAATGATGCCGCCAATCCGGAACGGATTGTTCCGACCAAAGGTGCCGGCGTTGCGGTCGAGGATGGCAAATTGCGCGGCAAACTGGCGCCATTGTCCTATCACGTCATCCGTATCGATGTGAGCTGAGGGTATCACCATGGGAGTCACGCTCGAAAAGGTCGCAAAAAACTTTGGCGCTGTCCGCGTGATCGAGGACGTCTCCATGGATATACCGACCGGCAGTTTCGCGGTTTTCGTCGGCCCTTCCGGCTGCGGGAAATCCACGTTGCTGCGGATGATCGCGGGTTTGGAAGATACCTCTGACGGGGTGATTTCCATCGATGATCGCGATGTGACCAAGGTTGAACCCGCAGACCGCGGCGTCGCGATGGTGTTTCAAAGCTATGCGCTTTACCCGCATCTGACGGTGTTCGAGAATATGGCCTTCAGCCTGCGTCTGGCGCGCACCAAAAAGGCCAAGGTGACAGAGATGGTGACCGAAGCCGCACGCATCCTGCAGCTTGACAATCATCTGGGCAAGAAACCTTCGGAATTGTCTGGCGGTCAGCGCCAGCGCGTCGCTATCGGACGCGCGATCGTGCGCCAGCCCAAGGTGTTTTTGTTCGATGAACCTCTGTCGAACCTTGATGCCGAATTACGTGTCGCCATGCGGCTGGAACTGACCCGCCTGCACCGCCAGATTGGTGCGACGATGATCTATGTGACACATGACCAGGTCGAGGCGATGACCTTGGCTGACAAGATCTTCGTGCTGAAAGACGGTGTCGTGCAGCAGGCAGGGGCGCCGCTGGTCCTGTATGACGATCCTGACAATCGTTTCGTTGCGGGTTTCATCGGATCACCGGCGATGACCTTTGTCACGGCAGAGGTGACGGGTCACGACGGCGCTGCATTGGTGGTGCGCACGGCCGGCGCCGAAGCGCATGAGTTCCACGTCGCCGTGAACACCCCCGTGCCACCCGGCACCAAGGTCGAAATCGGGGTGCGCCCGGAGCACTGGCAGATTGTCGATCACGGGATGCCGGTGCGCGTGGAAGTATCAGAAGAGCTGGGCGATGTTTCATATCTCTACACGCGTCTGGCCGACCAGACAGAGATCGTTGTCGAGCGGGTAGGATCGCGCGACCGTCTTGACGGCCAGTCAGTCGGCCTTTGGGCCGATCCGAAAAATGTCCTGGTGTTCGATATGAACGGCCAGCGACTGAGATAGGCGACCCGTCCGGAAGGCGGACGCAAGCCAGACGACACCGGCACCGAATTTTGGGCCGGATATAGCAAAGGGAGGACAAGATGAATATTTTCAAGACATTGGTGTCAGCCAGCGCATTGACGCTGCTTTCAGCACCGACATTCGCACAGCAGGAAGTTATCTGGTGGGATTTTCTCAGCGGTGGTGACGGCGTGCGGATGAAAGCGCTGATCGACACATTCAACACCGAACATCCCGACATCCAGATCACCAGCACGACGCTGGAATGGGGCGTGCCGTTCTACACCAAGGTCCGCACCTCGGCTGCGGTCGGTCAGGGTCCGGATGTGATGACCTATCACCTGTCGCGTGCCCCCCTGGGCATCGAAGAAGGTGTGCTGAGCCAGATCACTGAAGAAGATCTTGCCGGTGCGGGTCTGAGCACAGATGATTTCTTCCCTGCCGCGGTGGACGCTGCGACAGCAGATGGCGCGCTTTACGCGGTGCCATTCGATATCCACGCCGTCGTGCTTTACTACAACAAGTCCCTGCTGGAAGGGACCGATTATCTTGATGCCGATGGCAACCTCACCGGGATCGAAAGCGTCGAAGACTTTGAAACCGCAATGGCAACATTGCAGGAAAACGGTGTCGCGACACCGCTGACCTATCAGACCGGCGGGCCGGGCGGCCTCTGGCGCGTGTTCTACAGCTTGTTGCAACAGCAGGGCGGCGAATTCATCGTGGATGGCGAAGTTCTTCCCGGTGACAATGCCGAAAAGGCAGTGAATGCCATCGCCACCATGGCCCGTTGGCAGGAAATGGGCTTTGGTCCTGAACAGGCCGAATATGAAGCATCGGTGGCCCTGTTTTCATCGGGTGAATCCGCGTTCCAGATCAATGGCGTCTGGGAAGTACCGACCTTCACCGACGCGGCAGAAAATGGCACCTTGGGCTTTGAATGGGGCGCCGTGGAATTGCCGCCGCTCATGGGCGCTGACGCGACCTGGGCCGACAGCCACGCCTTTGCCATACCTAACGAAGGCGACGCCACCGTGTCGGGTGAACATCGTGCAGCGGTCATGACTGTGATTGCCTGGATGGCCAGGAATTCGATTGCTTGGGCCGATGCCGGCCATATCCCGGCCTATCTGGAGGTCGCGCAGAGCGATGAATATGCGACGATGGAACCGAATGCGACCTATGCATCGCTAGCGGACAATGCGGCCTTCGATCCGCAGACGACAGTGACGGGTGTGGCCTCACCCGCTTACGATTCTGCACTGAACATCATCGGCCCGGCGATCCACGGCTATTTCAGCCCCGAAGAAGCGGTGGAACAGATTCAGGCGGATCTGACCAGCGCCCTACAATAAACAGCGCTACCTTTCCCGGCTGCCTCAGGGCGGCCGGGATAACTGCCACGCCTTTCCATCCCCGGAGACCACGCCATGGCGATGATCGAGAACCGCAAAAGAAAAAATTTCGTGGCACTGACGCTGGTCGCCCCCTTCGTCATCGTGTTTCTGGTGTTCTTTTTCTATCCGACGGCCAAGATGGTGCAGCTCAGCTTTACTGACGCGCCCCTTATCGGCGACGGGAACTGGGTCGGTTTCGACAATTACATCCGCCTGATGAGCGACCGTCTGTTCAAGACATCGGTCTGGAACAATGCATATTTTATCCTTCTGACGGTCATTCCGACCACAGTGATCGCGCTTTGTATCGCACTGGCGATCAATCGCCTGAAGGGCGGGATGCAAGCCTTTGTCATGGTTCTGTTTTTCCTGCCCTATGTCTTGCCCGTTTCGGTCGTGACGCAGATCTGGGCCTGGATGCTTGATTTCCAATATGGTGTTTTGCAGCCGCTGCTTGCCGCCATCACGGGCAAGCCCGTCGCAGTATTCCGCAACCCCGATTGGGTGATGCCGGTGATTGCCGCCATCACGATCTGGTGGACCAACGGCTTCAACGTGCTGCTGTTCATCGCGGGGCTGCGCAATATTCCTTCCGAGCTTTACGAAGCGGCAGCGCTGGATGGTGCGACGCGCGGGCAGATGTTCCGGCGGCTGACCTGGCCGTTGTTATGGCCTGTGACCGCGCTGATCCTGACGCTGCAACTGATCCTGCAGCTCAAGATTTTCGATCAGATTTACCTGCTCAGCGGCGGGGGACCGTTCAATTCCTCTTATGTGCTGCTGATGCAGGTTTACCGCGAGGCATTCCAGTTGAACAACGGCGGATATTCATCTGCCATCGCGACCGTCCTGTTCGTGCTGATCGCGGTCGTTTCTATCCTTCAGTTTCAGATCTTGCGTGTCGGAGGGCGTCGTTCATGAACATGCGTCGCATTGAAAACGGCATCATCACCGCCTTTACCCTGATCGTGGCGCTGATCTGGATTTTCCCGCTTTACTGGGCGATGGTCACATCCTTGCGGTCCGAAAGCCGGGTCGTGTCGCGTCCGGGCCTGTTGCCTGATGAATTCAACTTTTCCTCTTATACCGATGCGCTGTTCAACACGCAGATCCTGACATGGTATTTCAACTCCATCGGCACGGCGGTCATCGTGACGATGGTGGTGATCGTCATGGCGATGATGTGTGCCTATGCGTTGTCGCAGATCAGATTCCCGGGACGCAGATTGCTGTATCTGGTCGTATTGGCCAGCTTTATGATCCCATCGCAGGCGTTGGTCGTGACGCAATTCATCCTGATGAACGAGTTCGGCCTGATCAATACCTGGGGCGGGATCATCCTGCCGCAGCTAATCGTGCCGGTGACGATCATCGTCTATAAACAGTTTTTCGATGCCGTTCCAAAGGAAATGCGCGAGGCCGCCGTGCTTGATGGTGGTGGCGACTATACGATCTTGTTCAAGCTTTATTTGCCGTTGAACTGGGGGATCACCACGGCGCTGGCCATCGTGACCTTCATCGGTGTGTGGAACGCGTTTTTCTGGCCGTTCCTCGTGATTACCTCTGAAGACATGATGACGATCCCGGTCGGGATTACACAGGTCAACGACGCTTTCGGACTTGCTTATGCGCGGCTGATGTCCGTCGCCATGCTGGCTGCCTTGCCCGTGGTGTTGGCCTATCTGATCTTCCAGCGCCGCGTGACCGAAGCCGTGATGATCTCTTCCGGTGTGAAAGGGTGATGAGCGGCGCGATCAGCCAGGCATGATAGTTGATCTGCAATGCGGGGCATCAACCTCAAATCGATGGTGGGGAATGCGGCTCAGCCCCGACCGCCAGCCAAGGCCAGCCACAACCGGCGTGGTTTCGTCTCTATGGCCGGTCAGGGTGAGGAAGGGCGTGATTTCGTGAATACCCGAGGCGTAAATATTGGTCAGCGGGTTTTCCTGCCCGTCGAAAACCCCGGATTGAAGCGCCGTCGGCAGTTCTGAAAAGGCCAGTGGCGCGGGCGCTGCCAGAAGCTTGGAGTCAATTGGATATCGCCGATCATATGACGCTCGGGCAGAGGACGCGTTTCAAGGCCTGCGTCCGTTTCACCTACCGCGCAAAGCACCCCTTGAACCTGATCAGCGGCACTAGCGAAGGTTCCGGTCCTTGCTCTCAATGACATTGAGGGGAGTCGCAAAAATGACGTCATTCAGTGACTGATCAAGTATGGCGGTTTCTGCGCCATGAAGGTCCTTCAACATGCGCTGCAAACTGCCTGATGTCGGTGTTCCGGCTGTATCGATGCCGGTTATCTGAACCGTCTCTGTGTTCCGCCCCAGGCCGAGGGCGAGTCCCAGATCCCGCGCCAGAATGGCAACCGTTGTCAGATGAAGATCGCGCAGCAATCCGATCCGGTCGTTCTCGGTCACGATGATATATCCGGAGTCGCACAATTGGTCGAAGACCATATCCCCCAGCTCCGACGGCGTGGCGCTCTGCAATTCTTCGCGCGCCGTTGTTTCGCCCTTCTGCGCGTGATGGGCGATCATCGATAGCACGGTGACGGCCACTTCTAGTCGCTGCGCCGGCGTCGGGTTTTCAAAGACAGAGCTGCCGCGGGCCTTCCACCAATCAGGCAGCGATGCGGCAAAAACGGCGCCGAAAATGACGACGCTCCACGACAAGTAGAGCCAGAACAGAAAAATCGGCAGGATCGCCACGGCGCCATAGACCGTCTCGTAGGTGGACCCCTGGATCAGCAGCCTGTCGAACCCTACGCGGAGCAACTGAACCCCGACACCGGCAATAATCCCGCCGACCGCCGCATCGCGCAGCTTTATCATACGTGCCGGGACAATCTTGAACAAAAGCGTGAATGTGAGGCATTGTGTTGTCAGCGCGAAAAACATGCCCAGCGTCGGCAATGCGCGCTCGGTCTGTTCCAGTCCGACACCATGGCGCGCCCATTGCGTCAGCGTCGTGAATGTCCCGCTGGTCAGGACAAAGCTTGCGCCCAGCAAAAGCGGACCGAGCGTCAGGACCGTCCAGTAGATCAGGACGCGCACGCCCATCGAGCGCGGCTTTTGCACACGCCAGATCTGATTCAGTGTCGCTTCGATCGTCCACAGAAGCATGACCGCCGTGACCGCCAGCGCGATGATCCCGAGGACAGTAAGGTTCGTCGCATTGCGCGAGAACTCCGTGATGTAAGCGCCGACCTCTGCCCCGAATTCGGGCACGAATATGTTGAAGAACAAATCCTCCATCCTGTCACGCGCGGGATCGAACGTGGCGAAACCGGACAGGATCGCGAAGGCGATGACCATCAACGGCACAAGCGCGAGAAGGGTCGAGAACGTCAGCGCGCCCGCCGAGAGCGTCATCCCGTCGGCGATGAAACGCCGCGCTGCGTAGATGATCAGGCTTGTCAAAGCGACAAAAAACCTTGTCAGGCTGTTCTCACTTTGTCGGATCTTGTGCAGGGCGCGGTTGATCATTGGCAAGATATAGCATGAATTGACCCCATTGAAACGTCTCAACAGCCGAAGTGTTGTCCGTCCCGCGATTGCGCCAGCTGAACGTGACCTGGGCGCGGGTGCCGCCGACAAAGGTCACTTTAACAAAATCACTTAGCGAAGACTATGCATGCGAGTGACCACAGGATTCTGGGTACGTGGCAATTTTCGTCAGGATTGTTCGAAGGTATAGGCTGCACTTGGAGCAACGCGCATTTTACGGAACCGCATGCCTCTGAATATAGCCCAACGCCCGGCCGGTTTTTCCAGTGCAACCTTCTACGACGCAGGCTGTCAGGCTTCGCCCCCCACGCGATCTGTGACTTGCAGGGGCATTCCAAAGGCGGATGCCCTTCTGGTTCGTCGATTTTCGACGGAACCACCCTTGTTGATCGTTATGTTATATCATAACAAGCCTGACGACATATGTGCTCTGCCACACCCATCGTTCGCATTCATACGCGCCGGGTCACACCCGGATGATGAGCCTGCACTGTCGGAAAACATGAGCCAAGGAATTCAACATGCGCCCTTTAAAATACCCGTTGCTTGTCGTCATGACCCTTGCCGGTCTGAGCAGTCCAGTTTTGGCGGAAGACACCATTGATGTCGCTGCGCCCTTCGAGATTCAGTCAGCCGAGCCGTCGACCAGCGGCCACATCTTTCTGCGCATGGGGATTACCGAAACGCTTGTCGATGCTGATCCGGACGGCACCCTGCTGGCCGGGCTGGCAACAGCATGGAATGTCTCTGAAGACGGTCTGACCTGGCGCTTTGATCTGCGGGAGGGTGTGCTGTTCCACGACGGCACCGACCTGACGCCAGAGGCGGTGGCCAATGCACTGGATATCGCACGGGCCAAGCCCGGCCCGATCGCGACGCTGCCGATATCGGCCATCGCGGCTGAAACCGGTGTCGTCACCATCACGCTGACAGAACCGCAGTCGGCGCTGCCTGCCTATCTGGCGGAAAGCCGCACCCAGATCCTTGCGCCTGCGGCCTATGGACCCGATGGGCAGGCCGTCGCGGTCATAGGGACCGGGCCTTACGCGATCACCGACCTGAGACCGCCCTTGTCTTTGCATGCCACGGCTTTTGCCGATTACTGGGGCGCCCAGCCCCATGTGTCCAACGTAACCTATTCCGCCGTGAGCCGCGTCGAAACCCGCGCCCTGCTGGCGGAATCGGGCGATGCGGATTTCGTGTTCAATCTCGATCCGGCCAGCGTGACGCGGCTCGCGCAGTCCGCCGCGGTGCAGGTCCTGTCAGTCGCCATTCCGCGCACCTTGATGCTCAAGGTCAATTCAGCGCATCCGTTCTTCGACACGGTCGAAGCGCGACAGGCGCTGAGCCTTGCCATCGACAGCGCCGGTATCGCGCAGGCCGTGCTGCGCTATCCTGACGGGGCGGATCAATTGTTCCCGCCCGCCATGGGTGGCTGGCATAATCCGGACCTTGAACCGCTACATTATGATGCGGAAGCGGCCCGCGAACTGCTTGCCGATCTGGGCTGGGAACCCGGCGCCGATGGCATCCTGACACGTAACGGGCAGCGCTTTGCGCTGACGTTGACGACCTATCCGGACCGTCCCGAACTGCCTTTGGTCGCCGCAGTGCTGGAACAGCAGCTGCGCGGGGTGGGAATTGAAGTGACAATCAACAGCACCAATTCATCCGAAATTCCATCCGGACATCAGGCGGGCACGCTGGAACTGGGTCTGATCGCGCGCAATTTTGCGCTGATCCCGGACCCTATCGGCACGGTCCTGTCCGATTTCGCACCGGGCGGTGATTGGGGGGCGATGGGCTGGCACAACGATGAGATCGTAGAGCTTGCCCAGACATTGGCCCGTGGTGAAGGTGGCGACGCAGAACGCGCACGGATCACCACCATCCTGCAAACCGAACTGCCGGTGATCCCGGTTGCCTGGTATCAGCAGACGCTGGCGGTGCGTGCGGGCTTTGAAGGCGCTGTGATCGACCCGTGGGAACGCGACTTTGGTCTGCCAGCGATGCGGTTGGTGAAATGAACACGATCATTTCACGGCTGGTTCAGGCCGTTACCGTTGCTTTGCTCGTCGGCGCTGCCACTTTTGCGATGATGCGCAGCCTGCCCGGCGATGCCGCCTGGCGGATCGCGGCAGGGCGCTATGGCTATGACAATGTCGACGCCGCCGCGGCCGCTGCCGTGCGCGCCGAACTGGGATTGGGCGGGCCATGGTTTCCCGCCTTCATGCAATGGATGGGCGATCTTGCAAGGTTCGATTTCGGTGTCTCGCTGGTGTCGGGTCAGCCTGTGATGAGCGAAATCAGCCACCAGCTTGGTGCCTCCCTTTGGCTGGCGCTGGTCGCGGTGGGGCTGTCGCTGCTGATCGGCCCGCCTTTGGGCATACTCGCCGGGTTGCGTCCGGGTGGCTGGCTGGACCGGGGGTTGCTGCTTGTATCCACCGGGGTCAAAGCGATTCCACAGTTTCTGATGGCATTGATCCTGATCCTGATCCTTGCGGTCCAGCTTGGCTGGCTGCCTGCCGGAGGTTACGGGCAACCACGACATTTCATCCTGCCGGCGCTGGCGCTCGCGCTGGGTCTGGCCGCCGTCAATGCGCGGATCGCCCGCGACGCGATGGCCAGTGTGGCCGCGATGCCGTTCTATCAATTCGCCCAGTGGAAAGGGCTGTCGCGCCGTCAGGTCCTGTGGCGGCATGGGATGCGCAATGTATCGGTCCCGCTGCTGACCTATCTGGGGCTGCAATTCGTCACGCTGGTCGAAGGCGTCGTGGTGATCGAATCCATCGTCGGCTGGCCCGGGATCGGTCACGCGCTGGTGCATGCGGTCTTTGCCCGTGACGTGCCGATGGTGCAGGGGACAGCGCTGATGCTGGGCCTTGGTTTTGTGGTCGTCAACGGGCTGATCGATCTGGCCGTGGCGCGGATCGACCCGAGGGGGACACGATGACTTCGATACCTTATACTTTGCCGCGCGACTGGCCCTTGGGCCGCATGATCGGCGCCGGCGTGCTGGCGCTGGTGGCCGCATTCGCCGTCTTCGGTCCGATGCTGGTGCCGGGCGACCCGTTCGCACAATCCCTGATGCAATCGCTGTCCGGGCCAGAGGCTGGCGCGCCTTTTGGCTATGACCACTTGGGCCGGTCGCTGTATCATCGGCTGGCCCATGCCTTGCGACTGTCGCCGGTCATCGCCTTGGCGGCAGTGGCCACCGCAGGTGCGGCGGGGCTGGTACTTGGTACACTGGCCGCCGCGCGCGGCGGTTGGGTGGAACGGCTGCTTGTGATCCTTGCCGACGCGCTAATGGCTTTGCCGGGGTTGCTACTGGTGCTGATCGTCCTCGCGATCATGCCGGGCACGGCCACCGGGTTCTGGGCCGGCCTGTCACTGGTCCTGTGGGTCGAGTTCTTCCGCCTGACCCGTGCGGCCACGCGCGCGACACTCGCCAGTCCCGCGGTCGAGGCTTCGCGTCTGCTGGGCTTTGGCTGGCCCTATATCCTGCACCGGCACCTGTGGCCCGAGATCGCGCCGCTGATGCTGACGGCCGCTGCCTTTGGCACCGCCACCGCGATCATGGGCATCGCCGCACTGGGCTTTGTCAGCGTTGGCATGCGTGCACCGACCCCGGAACTGGGGCTGATGATGGTCGAATTGCTGCCCTATTGGCGCGAGGCCCCAATGGCATTGCTGACCCCGGTTATCGCGACCTTCACCCTTTTGTTCGGCCTGACATTGCTTGCCGGAGGGCAAAAATAATGACGTTACTTCAAGCGAAAGATATCGCCGTACATGACGGGAACAAACAACTGGTCGACCATGTTTCGCTGCATCTGGACCCGGGCGAACCGCTGATCATTCTGGGCGAAACCGGGTCCGGCAAAAGCCTGCTTGCGCAGGCGATCATGGGCACCTTACCGGACAGCCTGCGCGCTGAAGGTCAGGTCACCATCGGAACCCGTGTGCTGAACGCCAAGGACAGTGCTGGTTTCCGTGGCCTCTGGGGGCGCGAGATCGCGGTGCTGCCGCAGGAACCTTGGCTGTCGCTTGATCCGCTGATGCGCGCCCGCACCCAGGTAAGCGAAGCGCACAGGCTGGTGCGGGGGATGACCCCGCGTGAGTCGCGCACGCAGGCAGATGCCGATCTGGCGACCTTCGGGCTGAAAGACGCAGGTCACCGTTACCCGCATGAACTGTCCGGCGGCATGGCGCAGCGCGTGGCAATTGCCGCCGCGCGTGCGGGCGGT
>NZ_JBKBQY010000029.1:0-34542 GCF_046292185.1 Yoonia sp. | reverse complement strand
AGATAGGATTCAAGGATGGCTTTCGTGGTGCGCGGATAGACATAATCGGTGCCCAGCAGGGCAAAGCTTTCCACGCCCAGTTCGTCGATGAAATAATCGACGGCGGGGATCGCCTGCTGGTTCGGTGCAGCGCCGGTGTAGAACACGTTGCGCGAGCTTTCCTGACCTTCGTACTGCACCGGATAGAAAAACAGACCGTTCAGTTCTTCCAGCACCGGCAGCAGCGCCTTACGGCTGACCGATGTCCATGCACCAAAGATCACATCGACCTCGTCAACGGTGATCAACTGGCGGGTCAGTTCGGCGAACAAGGGCCAATCGGATGCAGGGTCCACGACCACGGCTTCCAATTCGCAACCCAGCACACCGCCCTTGGCGTTCTGGTCGGCGACCAGCATCTGCATCACATCGCGCAGCGTGGTTTCGGAAATCGCCATACTGCCGGACAGGGAGTGCAACACACCCACCTTGATCGGGCAATCGGCCATTGCGGGGGCAGCGGTCATCAGCGCCGTGACGGCGGCTGCCGAAAGTAAAGTCTTTTTCATCATGAAAAGAATGCTCCAGAGGTTACGCTGCGGGCGACAGGACAGGGCGAGTTGAAATCAGGGAGGGTCAATCCATATCCTTGTTCAGCAGCAGAATTGTTGCGCATGTCCGGCATCGGGTCTGGGAGGATCGGCCTGCCGGACATGCTTTTTAAGCGTTTCGTGCCGCCAACATTCGCCGGCATCGCATGTACGGCAATCGCGCCCTGCGGAACTGGGTGCCGTTACGGTATCACTCCGCGGCATTTGCCGAAAAAACAGACGGTATCACGCGATCTGCATAATTTTTACGCTGCAATGCGGCAATGATCGCCGTCGAGAACCGTGAATCATTCGGCTCTGGGCAGGTTGACGGCGCTTTCCCGGCGACTTACCGCTGTGCAGAAGCCGCGCATAGAGGACCGACCAATGCCTAGTTTTGAACGCTACCTTTCGATTTGGGTTTTGCTTGCAATCATTGCAGGTATTGCGCTGGGTCAGATCGCGCCTGCGTCGGTCCGCCTTCTCGCGAGTCTGGAATACGGGTCAGTCAATTTTGTCGTGGCGGTTTTGATTTGGGCAATGGTCTATCCGATGATGGTGTCGGTTGATTTCCGGTCGCTTGCCCGCGTGCACGAACGCCCCAAGGGCATGATCATCACGTTGGCGGTGAACTGGCTGATCAAGCCCTTTACCATGGCCCTGCTCGGCGTCATATTTTTTGACTATGTGTTTGCTCCCTTCATCGCACCCGGCACCTCGGGACAATATATTGCTGGTCTGATCTTGTTGGGGGCAGCCCCCTGTACCGCGATGGTCTTTGTCTGGTCACAGTTGACCAAGGGCGACCCGAATTACACGCTGGCGCAGGTATCGTTGAACGATGCGATCATGGTCTTTGCCTATGCGCCAATCGTGGCGCTGCTGCTCGGGGTCACGGATATCACCGTGCCATGGGAAACGCTGGTGCTGTCTGTCGTGCTTTACGTCGTGATCCCACTGGCGGCAGGTATCCTGACGCGGGTGATGATGACAAAAGGCGCTGCCAATTCCGAACAGGTCATCAGTGCCTTCACGGCCCGCGTCAAACCCTTCTCGATCATCGGGCTCTTGGCGACCGTCGTGCTACTCTTCGGTTTTCAGGGAGAAGTGATCCTGTCACAGCCGCTCATCATCCTTCTGATCGCAATTCCCTTGCTGATCCAATCCTATGGCATGTTCGCCGTCGCCTATTGGGCGGCAAAGGCGTGGCGGGTGCCGCATAATATCGCCGCACCCTGCGCATTGATCGGCACCTCGAATTTCTTTGAACTGGCGGTGGCCGTCGCGATCGGGCTGTTCGGACTAAACTCTATCGCGGCACTCGTGACGGTGGTGGGGGTCCTGGTCGAAGTCCCTGTCATGCTGACTCTGGTCTGGTTTGCCAACAGGACACAACATTGGTTTGCGGAAAATACTTAAGCTGCCGCGTGGAACGAAGATTAAATTCAAGTATTTTTGGAAATAAGTAGCTTGGGACGTGGCGATAGGCGTCAGCCCATAATCACGCGGTAGGGAGAGGAAAAGTGATGTTCCTGCAGGTTGGCGCCGTCACCGATCCTGTCGATGACGGCGAACAGCCCCGGTCCGGACAGCGGCGTCAAAACGCCATGCCATGTGCCACGGTGGAAATTGATCGCCTCGCCCGGGGCAGTGACAAAGGCCCGCGGAGTCAGATCATCGTCTGCGACCACGACCAGAAAGGCATCCATGCTCATCGGGATGAAGGCCTGTGAACCCAGAGGGTGCCGTTCGATCAGATCAAGCTGATAAGGCAATTGCCGCAACGCAGACCGGAACAGGCTGATCCCGACCCTGCCGTCGCTGACATCGACCTGCGCGCGGTCGTGAAAACGCCCACATAGCCCCGCATTGATGACCCGGTCGGGCGCACCATCGCAATTCAGCACATCACCAAAAGGCGCAAAGGCAGTAGCGGTCAGCGGCCGGGCGCGGATTTCGATCATCGCGGGAGTATCGCGCGCAGCCTGTGCAACGCGATCCGTTCGACCTGATCGCATGCGGCGGCCAGCTCCGTCTCGCGGTTGTTTTGCAGGCGCGTGCCAAAGGCCGCCATGATCGACGCCTTGTCATGTTCGCGTACGGCGATGATGAAGGGAAAGCCGAATTTATCCAGATAGGCCGCGTTCTGCGCCTGAAACGCCGTGCGTTCGCCATCGGTCAGGGCGTCCAGACCGGCGCTGGCCTGTTCGGCGGTGCTGTCCGGTGTCAGGCGTTTCGCCGCCGCCAGCTTGCCCGCCAGATCAGGATGCGCGTTCAGCACGCCAAGACGTGCGTCATCTCCTGCCGACCTGAATATCCGGCACAAGGCATTGTGGAGGCCAAGCGCCGTATCATGCGCAGGCCCCAGTTCCAGCGCATGCGCGCCCTTGGCGATCCATGGCGAATGTTCGAAAACGCCGCCAAAAGCCGCGACAAAGGTGTCGCTGTCCATCCGCGACGGGCGATCAAACCGCTGGTACGGATGGGTCATCGCCCAATGATCGGCAATCCGCTCACGGGTGGTGAACCAAACGCCGTCATGCGACTTTGCGTATTCGATGAACTGACGCAGCGCCTCGGCCCTTCCCGGACGACCGATCAACCGGCAATGGAGACCGATGGACAACATCCGCCCGCCTTCACGGTAGAGCACATCGAAGCTTGCCTTAAGGTAATCCAGAAACTGCGCGCCCGCGTTGAACCCCTGCGGCGTCGCAAAGCGCATGTCGTTGGCATCCAGCGTATAAGGCACGATCAGCTGATCGCGCGCGCCGCATTCAACCCAATAAGGCAGATCATCGGCATAGCTGTCCGCGACATAAGCGAACTGTCCGGTCTCAGCGGCCAGCCGCACGGTATTGACCGAACAGCGGCCGGTATACCAGCCGCGCGGGGCAGTACCGGTGACTTCAGTATGCAGGCGGATGGCCTCCAGCATGTCGGCGCGTTCGGCATCTTCAGGTGCATCCTTATATTCGATCCATTTCAGCCCATGGCTCGCGATTTCCCAGCCGGCAGATTGCATCGCCGCAACCTGTTCGGGTGCGCGGGCCAAGGCACTGGCGACCCCGTAAACCGTGATCGGCAGGTCCGCCAGCATCCGGTGCAAGCGCCAGAACCCCGCGCGCGCGCCATATTCATAGATGCTTTCCATGTTCCAGTGGCGCTGGCCGGGCCAGGCGGCGGCACCAACGATTTCGGACAAGAACGCCTCTGAGGCGGGATCGCCGTGCAAAATGTTGTTTTCGCCGCCTTCCTCGAAGTTCAGCACAATCTGCACCGCAATGCGCGCGTCGCGGGGCCACTGCGCAGCAGGGGGGGTTGCGCCATATCCGGTCATGTCGCGCGGGTAGCGTTGCAAATCACGTCTCCTGCTGGCTTCATTGTATGGCTTTGTGCAAGAACATGCGGCCAGGATGCAAGCAGACATTACAGGGCGGGCGCGATATGGCATTTTCCGCTGGCACAACCGCGCGCGGGAAGACAAAGTCTAACGTCAGCGATGAAAGGGACGAATGATGTATGATGCGGTGATCTTGTGGGAATGGCTGGCCTTCGCGGTGCGCTGGTTGCATGTGATCACGGCAATCGCCTGGATCGGGTCATCATTCTATTTCATCGCGCTTGATCTTGGGTTGAACCGCAACATTCAAGGGCCCGCGGATGGCGAGGAATGGCAGGTCCATGGCGGTGGATTCTATCATATCCAGAAATATCTGGTCGCCCCCGATGCGATGCCCGAACATCTGACATGGTTCAAATGGGAAAGCTATGCGACCTGGCTATCCGGGGCTGCGTTGCTTGCCATTGTCTATTGGGTCGGGGCAGAGCTGTACCTGATCGACCCTGCCAAGGCCGATCTGGCAATCTGGCAAGGCATCCTTATCTCGGCCCTGTCATTGGCCGCGGGCTGGGTGATCTATGATCTACTGTGCAAGTCGCGGCTGGGTGAAAGACCCACCACGCTGATGATCCTTCTGTTCATATTGCTGGTGGCGATGTCCTGGGGCTACAACCAGATTTTCACCGGTCGCGCCGCCTTGCTGCATCTGGGCGCGTTCACGGCGACAATCATGACGGCCAATGTCTTTGCGATCATCATGCCGAACCAGCGGATTGTTGTTGCCGACCTCAAAGCCGGGCTAAAGCCGGACCCCAAATACGGCAAGATCGCGAAACTGCGGTCAACGCATAACAATTACCTGACGCTGCCAGTGATTTTCCTGATGCTGTCTAACCACTATCCTTTGGCGTTCGGGACGCAATATGCGTGGATTATCGCAGCACTAGTATTCCTGATGGGCGTGACGATCCGGCATTACTTCAATTCCATGCATGCGCGCAAAGGGACGCCCAACTGGACATGGGCCGTCACCGTGATCATCTTCATCGTGATCGCCTGGCTGTCCACCGCACCGGGCCACGACAGCTATGAGGTGTCAGAGACGCGCGTTCTGACCAACTATGAGCAACGCTTTGCCAGTGCTGCGGGCTTTGACGAGGCTCATGATATCGTCATCGGACGCTGCTCCATGTGCCATGCGCGTGAACCGGTCTGGGGCAATATGCAATGGGCACCCAAGGGTGTGCTCCTCGAAACCCAAGCCGATATCGCGCATCACGCCCGCGCGATCTATGTGCAATCGGGCATCAGCCACGCCATGCCTCCTGCCAATATCACCGGGCTGCCCGATGAGGACCGCGCAAAGCTCGCCGCCTGGTATCGCGCTGCGACCCGGTGATTATCTCCTGCGCTGAAACATCCGCAGGGCCGGGACGGCCAGCGACCTACACCGCCTGCGCCGCGGCGCGAATGGCACGGATATTTGCACCGTATGGGTCCGGATCATTGACCGACCCACCACGAAACACCGCCGAACCTGCGACCAGCACGTCAGCGCCCGCCGCCGCAACCAAAGGTGCCGTGACCGGATCGACACCGCCGTCAATCTCGATATGGATGGGCCTTTCCCCGATCATCGCGCGCAATTGGCGCACCTTCTCAACCTGGCTATGGATGAACTTCTGCCCACCAAATCCAGGGTTTACCGTCATCACACAGACCAGATCGACCATGTCGAGCAGGTATTCCACCGCAGCGGCGGGCGTTGCGGGGTTCAAGGCCACACCGGCCTTGGCCCCCGCCGCGCGGATAGCCTGCATCGTGCGGTGGATATGCGGCCCGGCCTCCATATGGGCGGTGATGATGTCGGCACCGGCCTGCGCGAACGCCTCGATATAGGGATCGACGGGTGCGATCATCAGGTGCACGTCCATCACGCCCTTGATATGGGGCCGGATCGCGGCGCAGGTAGCGGGGCCGAAGGTGATATTGGGCACGAAATGGCCATCCATCACGTCGACATGGACCCAATCGGCGCCCTGCGCCTCGATCGCCTGACACTCCGCCCCGAAATTGGCGAAATCCGCAGACAGGATCGACGGCGCGATCTTGATGGAACGGTCAAAAGTCATCGTGCTAGCCCTTTCGCTGATTGCCAGCGGCATAAACCGCCCGCAGCGCCTTGTCACGCGGGACGTGAATAGATGCTGCATCGCAGCAAAAGCTGTGCTAGTTTGTCATCATGAACCAGATCCTGCGCCATGCCGACATTCTGCGCGCCGATGCGCAGGTCCATCTGACAAGGGCCACATTGGCGGCGCAACGGCCACGCGCCCTGCATAATCATGATTTTTTTGAACTTTTCTGGGTCCAGAACGGCAAGGTGCGGCACCATCTACCGGAGGCGACACAAACCCTGTCCGAGGGCGCGGTGGTCTTTCTCAGCCCTGGCCAGACCCATGCGCTGCAAGGGCGCGGCGAACATGCGCTGGTCGTGTCGCTATGTATCCATCCCGCATTGATCAAAGCGTTGGGGGAACGGCATTCGCTGCTACAAGGGCATCTTTTCTGGGCGGGCAGCGGCCTTGTCCAGCATCATCGCGATATCCGCGAACTGGCGGCCCTGAACCATGCCGCCGTGCTACTGGAACGCAGCCGCTGTGACACGATCGCAGCAGAGGCGTTTCTGCTCCCGCTTTGTGCCGAGCTGACGGGCGAGACTTATCCTCGGGGCGCGCCCGACTGGCTGATCCGGGCGTGCCGTGCCGCGCAGGACCCTGCAGTGTTTCAGAGCGGGGCCGCAGGGCTGGTGGCACTCACCGGCAAGGCGCATCCACATGTCAGCCGCAGCATGCGCAAATTCTTTGGTCTGACCCCGTCGGATTACATCAACCGCATCCGCATGGCCCATGCCGCGCGTGCCCTGACCACCGACGCCGATCCTGTCAGCCAGATCGCCGCCGATTGCGGGATTCCCAATATGTCCCATTTTCACAAGCTGTTTCGCGCAACCTATGGCGATACCCCGCTGCAATACCGCCAGAAACTGCAACGTCAGGTCGTTCAGCCGTCTTAGTGTTTGACCAAACGGTCAAAACTTGCCAAGTGATCTGCAAACTGCCACCTATATCGGGCCATGCAGAAGGCTGATCGCACATGACTACAACCCCGACCTTGCCACGCAATGAGGGCATTCCGCTTGACCTTGATTGGGTCATGGCAGTGCAAGCGAACACATCGGCTATCGAGCGGCGCGCAGCGACCCTGCCGGGACGACGCAGCGTGAAGAAGGATTATCAGGCCGCGTGGCTATGCAAAGCAGTCAGCCTGATGGATTTGACCACATTGTCGGGCGACGACAGCGCCGGCCGCGTGCGACGGCTTTGCGCCAAGGCGCGTCAACCGGTGCGCGCCGATATCCTTGCCGCATTGGGGATGGAAGGGCTGAGCACCGGCGCGGTCTGCGTTTACCACGATATGGTCGCGACGGCGGTTCAGGCGCTGGATGGATCGGGTATTCCTGTCGCCGCCGTCAGCACTGGTTTTCCCGCAGGCCTGTCGCCATTCCATCTGCGCATCGCGGAAATCGGGGAAAGTGTCGCGGCAGGTGCGCAGGAAATCGATATCGTCATCACCCGCCGCCATGTGCTAACCGGCAATTGGCAGGCGCTTTACGATGAAATGCTTGCGATGCGCGCGGCCTGCGGCGACGCCCATGTCAAGGCGATCCTTGCCACCGGCGAGTTGGGCACTTTGCGCAATGTCGCACGTGCCAGCCTTGTCTGCATGATGGCGGGGGCGGATTTCATCAAGACATCAACCGGCAAGGAACCTGTGAACGCGACCCTGCCCGTCACTCTGACCATGATCCGCGCGATCCGCGATTACCACGAGCGGACCGGCATCAAGGTTGGCTACAAACCCGCAGGCGGCATCAGCAAGGCCAAGGATGCTCTGGTCTATCTGTCGATGATCAAGGAGGAGCTTGGCGACCGCTGGTTGCAGCCCGACCTGTTCCGCTTTGGCGCGTCCAGCCTACTGGGTGACATCGAACGGCAACTCGACCATCATGTCACCGGGGCCTATTCCGCCCAGTGGCGTCACGCGATTGGATAAGGCCATGACAATCAAGGAAATATTCAACACGATGGACTACGGCCCCGCCACGGAAAGCAAAGCTGAAGCGCTGGCATGGCTGGCTGCCCACGACAACCTTGTCGGCCATTTCATCAATGGGAAATGGACCACCAAACGCGATGATTTCGCCACGTCCAATCCCGCGACGGGCGCGAAACTGGCCGGTGTCACCAAAGGCACAGCCACGGATATCGCCGCCGCCGTGGCGGCGGCGCGCAAGGCGCAGCCCGCTTGGGCCAGATCGGGACACAAACGTGCCCGCATGCTTTATGCCATCGCGCGGCTGATGCAGAAACATGCGCGCCTGCTTGCCGTCATGGAAACGCTGGACAACGGCAAGCCGATCCGTGAATCCCGCGATATCGATGTGCCGCTGGCGATCCGGCATTTCTATCACCACGCGGGTTTTGCCCAATTGATGAAGGACGAACTGCCCGACCGCGAGGCGCTTGGCGTCTGCGGCCAGATCATTCCCTGGAATTTCCCGCTGCTGATGCTGGC
The DNA here is from genome assembly GCF_046292185.1 of Yoonia sp. Taxonomy (GTDB): domain Bacteria; phylum Pseudomonadota; class Alphaproteobacteria; order Rhodobacterales; family Rhodobacteraceae; genus Yoonia. The sequence continues at coordinate 25,992 of NZ_JBKBQY010000029.1, read as the reverse complement.
GTGGAAAATCGCGCCCGCGCTGGCGATGGGCAACACGGTCGTGCTGAAACCCGCCGAATACACGCCGCTGACTGCGATGGTATTCGCCGATATCTGCACGCAGGCTGGCGTGCCTGCAGGTGTGGTCAACATCGTGATGGGTGACGGCGAGACGGGGGCGGCGCTGGTTGATGCCGCCGTCGACAAGATCGCTTTCACCGGATCGACGGAAGTCGGCCGCAAGATCCGCGAAGCCACGGCAGGATCAGGCAAGGCGCTGTCGCTCGAACTGGGGGGCAAGTCGCCCTACATCGTGTTCGACGACGCCGATCTGGATTCCGCCGTGGAAGGCTTGGTCGATGCGATCTGGTTCAACCAAGGGCAGGTCTGCTGTGCTGGATCGCGCCTGTTGGTGCAGGAAGGGATCGCGGATCGGTTCTACGCCAAGCTGAAATCACGCATGGACGACCTGCGCATCGGTGATCCTTTAGACAAGTGTATCGACATCGGCGCGATTGTGGACCCGGTGCAGCTGGCGCAGATAACCGCGATGGTCAGCGCCAATACCGAAGGCGAAACTTACCAGACCAAGGCGCCCAAAGGGTGCTTCTATCCACCGACCCTGATCACCGGTCTGTCGCTCGCATCACATCTGATGCAGGAAGAAATCTTTGGCCCCGTGCTGGTCGCCACGACCTTTCGCACCCCGACAGAGGCGGTCGAGATCGCCAACAACAGCCGCTATGGACTTGCCGCGTCGGTCTGGTCGGAAAACATCAACCTCGCGCTCGATATCGCGCCGAAACTGGCGGCAGGGATCATCTGGATCAATGGCACCAATATGATGGATGCCGCCGCCGGTTTTGGCGGCGTGCGTGAAAGCGGCTTCGGACGCGAAGGTGGCTGGGAGGGACTGGCAGGCTATACCAAACCCAAAGGCGCAACCAAGGCTCTGAAACCTGTCCCGGCCTTCACCACCCCGGATGGCACGGCCGCGGACTCGCTGGATCGCACCGCAAAACTCTATATCGGCGGCAAGCAGGCGCGCCCTGACGGAGGCTATTCCAAACCCGTCTATAACCCGCGTGGCAAATTGCTGGGCCACGTATCGGTCGCCAACCGCAAGGACCTGCGCAACGCGGTCGAGGCGATGAACGTCGCAAGAGGCTGGGCGAAAACGACCGGACATCTGCGCGCGCAGATACTGTATTATATTGCCGAAAACCTGTCGGTGCGGGCCGATGAACTGGCGAAACGTATCAAAGACCTGACCGGCAAATCCGGCACGGATGAGGTGGAATCGACCATCCGCGCGCTGTTCACCTTTGCCGCCTGGGCCGACAAATATGACGGCAGAATTCATGACGTGCCGATCCGTGGCGTTGCGCTGGCCATGCATGAACCGGTCGGAAACCTGGCAGTGTTCTGCGAAGACGTGTCACCGCTGTTGGGGCTGGTCATGCCGATGGCCGCAGGGATCAGCATGGGGAACCGCGTGACGCTTGTGGCATCCGAACCCTTCCCGCTGATGGCCGCAGAGCTTTACCAGATCCTAGAAACCTCCGACCTGCCCGGCGGTGTGGTGAATATCCTGACCGGCGAACACGCCGATCTGGCGGGTCATGCCGCCAGTCACCACGATATTGACGCGGTCTGGTCGTTTTCAGCGGCTGACATTTCCGCCACCATAGAGAAAGCGAGCGCTAGCAACCTCAAGCGTACATGGGTGAACCATGGACGCGCAATCGACCCGACCGCGCGCGATTATCTGGCGGCCGCGACCGAGGTTAAGAATATCTGGATCCCCTACGGCGAATAGCTATTTTCGCCGGAACCAGCGCACCAACCTGCTGCGGCGTTCCGCCAGCCCCGCCTGCGCCTCATCCGCGCGGTGGCTGGCGGCGTCCAGCACCGGATCAACCGCACGTTCCCAGAGCTGTCGCCACATCGCGCGTAAGAACAACAGCGCGATCAGCAAAAAGGTGAAGAACCCGATATTGAACCATGGGATAATCCTGACGTCAGGGCCTTCGACAACGCGCAGCCGCACTGCGTTGGGATAAATGCTCAGCCAGCGGTTGCGCCAACCATAATGCGTGACGACAACCCATTCGTCACCCCGTGCAAGGTTCGCCGCGACAGCCTGCAGATCGGCGGAATTGAACTTGAAATAAGGCGGCCAGATCCACCCGGTATCTTCGTTGCGGTATACCATGACGCGTGACGTGTCGCGCCTGATGAACCCCAGCAGAAAGGTGCTTTGCTTTTGGGTGTTGATCAAACGCAGGTCGCGCGTATCAGGGGTTGCGGCACCACTGTCGCCACGCGCGAAAAAGATCCGGTTGAGGGAACTGAAATCAGTGCGGATCACCTCGGTCGAGGTGACTTTGACGATGTCATGCTGCGGCAGCACATAATGCAGGAACAAAGCAAAAAAGCTGAGTATCAGCAGACGAAACACAAATTTCACGCGGACCATGTTTAACCTCAGTTCATGTTGATCAGATAGGCGATGATGGCGATCGCCAAAACCGGCACGACATAGACCAGACCAATCAGTTTTGGCCGGATCGAGGTGTTATACTTCTGCATCCCTTGCTCGATGTAAGCCTCGCGCGCCACGCGGTCGGTACTGCCGGGGTTATCGGCGTCAAATGCGTTTTCCAGCCGCTCCTTGCGAACCGACCGCGCATAAATCGAAATTGACCAATAGACTACCGTCATCGCGATAAAGCCGAAAATCGCCAGTTTGATAAAGGCCATCAGAGGTTCCTTTGCTTGCCGACCGGACACAGGATAAATATGCACAGGCAGCGCAGGGCATTACAACACCCCCAGATAACACCAACACCAAAGGAATAGCGATGTCACAGACGCTTCTTGCCGTGCAGCAGACGGGCACAGTGCCGGAAATTTCCCGCCCCGCCCCGGCAAAGCTGATCGCGGGCGACCCGGTTTTCACCAGCTGGAATGTCGAGGACACCGGCAATCTGTTTGCAGGCATCTGGCAATCGACGCCCGGCACATGGCGCGTCACCTATGACGAATGGGAATATTTCACCGTAACGGCTGGCAGATCTGTCCTCACCCCTGATGGCGGCGAACCGGTGGTCCTGACCACCGGCAGCAGCTATATCATTCGTCCGGGGTTTACCGGTACATGGGAAGTGGTCGAAACCACTGTGAAAGACTACGTCATCCGGCTTTAGATCATACCCGGTGAAAGTTCATCAAACACTGGCGGGCGATCATTCGCCTCTGCCTCTGGTCCGAGCAATTCTTCGGCGGGGATCATTGTGGGAGGCAACTCGATCCCGCGGTTGTAGTTCTCGGGGTCGACGCGCAACGATTCAGCAGGCGACCGGATCAGCACCGGCATCGGCGCTTCGATCTGGTTATAAAGATGGATGATATCCTGATTGAACAACCGGATACACCCGGCAGACCCGGAATTTCCGATTGACCGCAGGTCGTTGGTGCCATGGATGCGGTAATAGGTGTCGCGCCCGTTGCGGAACAGGTAAAGCGCACGTGCACCCAGGGGGCTGCGCAAACCGCCGGGGATACCGGCCCGGAAATCGCCGTAAACCTCTGGCTGCGTGCGCAGCATGTTCTGCGTGGGGGTCCAGCCCGGCCATTTGCGTTTGAACTGCATCGTGGCGCGCCCCCGGATGGATGTTCCCGCGCGGCCAACACCGACGGGATAGCGCGTTGCGGTGCCGTCAGATTTCACGTGATAAAGGAACTTGGCATAGGGATCGACATCGATGGAATTCGGCGGCGCCTCGCCTTGATATACGCCCGTCATGCGACGGTTGACGCCTTCAAGGTAGCGGCTTGGGATGCCGGGCAGGTTGTAGCCTGAATCAAAGAGCGGCTCGTATCCTTCGACCCACTCTTCGCGAGCGGGCAAGTCCGCTTCTGGCTCGGACAAGGGGACTTGGGGCGCGCAGGCCGCTGCGGTGCTGCCAAGCAGCATGGCACCGAACGCGCGGCGGCTGAAATCATTCGACAAGATCATCAGGACTTCCTTCATATTTGAGAAGCGTGTTATCACCAAGCCCCCCAATAACAACACTGCCGATGCACCTATTCCTTCAGGTGATCGACAAATTGTGACTAAATCTAGGCCTGCGAACGCCTTGGTCCACGGTTTGTTCCGTCAAATCTGCCAAGATCAGCCGATGATATTATACGCAGGTCCAAAGGGATAGGCCGTGATGTCGTGATTCCCTGTGTCGGTAATGATCAGAATATCGTGTTCGCGATACCCTCCGGCCCCCGAATTGCCCGCAGGAATGGTCAGCATCGGTTCCATCGAGATCACCATACCGGGTTCCAGCACGGTGGATATATCTTCGCGCAGTTCCAATCCCGCTTCACGGCCATAATAATGCGACAAAAGCCCAAAGGAATGCCCATAGCCAAAGCTTCGATATTGCAGCAGATCACGGTCTTCCAGAAAGGCATTGATCTTAGCCGTCACGTCCGAACAGACCGCGCCGGGCACCAGCAGCGACATGCCATATTCATGCGCCGCAACATTCGCTTCCCAGATCGCCAGGCTAGCCGGATCAGGTTCGCCTAGAAACAATGTACGTTCCAGCGCGGTGTAATAGCCGCTGATCATCGGAAACGTGTTCAGCGATAGGATATCACCCTGCCCCAGTTTGCGGGACGTGACGGGATTATGCGCGCCATCGGTGTTGATCCCCGACTGGAACCAGACCCAGGTGTCGCGATATTCTGCATCGGGAAACCGTGCGGCAATTTCGAGTTCCATGGCATTGCGCCCCGCCATGGCCACGTCAATCTCGCGCACCCCCGAGCTGATCGCGTCCCGGATCGCATAGCCGCCGACAGCGGCGACAGCGGCACCGGAACGGATCAGGTCCAGTTCTGCCGGGGATTTTCGCATCCGTTGCGCCATTGTCTGGGCGGCCAGATCGACCAATCGCGCGGGTTGCAGATTATCGCGCAACGCCAGCCGGATCGCGACGGTCAGGTGATCGGATTCGTAGCCCAGCACCTTGCCCAAACCTATCACCGACCGCACCGCGCGCCAGTAATTGCTGCGGTCCCAATCGGTATAGGTGATCGCATCGCCATATGACCGCCGCCACGGCTGGGCCGCATCGATACCGGCGCTGATCGTGACGCATTCGGTCGCGGTCACGACCAGCCCATATTGTCGCCCAAAGCTGCAATAGAGAAAGCCCGAATAGTAAGCGATATTCTGCATCGAGGTGAAAAGCACCGCCTCGACCCCGGCCTTTTCCATGATCGCCCTCAGGCTGGTCAGCCGCGCCTCGTATTCGGCGGGCAGGAACGGCAGGGATTTTTCGCCCTGATGAAATTTGTAGAATTGCGGACGCGCTGTCATTGCGGGGCCTTTCAAGAAGGTCCCGGCGTTCAGGACAATATACAATTGCGCAACGACGCCATCGTCACCCCCGGACGCTAGCCCAGCGGCACCGTCCGATCAAGCCAGTCTGTCGCCCAGATCCAGCCCGCGCATCACCTCGGCTGCGGGCATGGCGCGCTTGCCTTCGCGTTGCGCCGTGGTGATCGTGACGGCACCGTCGCTACAGGCAATCGTGAACCCCGAAAGCACCGTGCCGGGGGCGGCATTGCCCTCCGCCACCACGGCACCCAGCAGCTTCACCCGCTCGCCCGCAACCTCGCACCACGCGCCCGGAAATGGCGACAATCCGTTGATCTGGCGAGCGACTGTTGCAGCGGATTGATGCCAATCCACCCGCGCCTCGGATTTATCAATCTTGCTGGCGTAGGTCACACCGTCCTCAGGCTGCGGCTCCGGCGTAAGATCGGGCAGTCTGTTCAACGCCTGCACCACCAGCCGCGCGCCAAGGGCGGACAGACGGTCATGCAACGCACCAGTTGTCTCATCCGGCGCGATATCCAACGCTTCACGCAGCAACACCGGACCCGTGTCCAGCCCTGCCTCCATCTGCATGATGCAAACGCCGGTCTGCCTGTCCCCCGCCATGATCGCGCGATGGATCGGCGCGGCACCACGCCAGCGCGGCAACAATGACGCGTGGATGTTCAGACAACCCAATCGGGGCGCATCCAGCACCGCTTGCGGCAGGATCAGGCCATAGGCGACGACGACGGCAATATCAGCATCAAGTTCTGCAAATTCGGCCTGCGCCTCTGCATTGCGCAGCGACGCAGGGTGGCGTACTGGCAGCCCCAAGGCGTCGGCCCGCGCGTGGACCGCCTGCGGGCGATCCTTCTTACCACGGCCCGCTGGGCGCGGCGGCTGGGTATATATCGCGGCAATATCATGACCAGCGGCGACCAGCGCATCCAGCACAGGAACCGAGAATTCAGGCGTGCCCATGAAAATTATCCGCATGATTTCCGTTCCCTTTAGATGAATGATCGCATCAGGATGCGATTTTACGTGCTTTCTTGATCAACATATCCCGACGCAGCTTGGTCAGCCGGTCAAAGAACATCCGCCCGGCAAGATGATCGATCTGATGCTGTACCGATGTCGCCCAAAGGCCGACGAAATCACGCTCATCCACCACGCCGTCGGCGTTCAGAAACCGCACCGTCACCGCACGGGGTCGGCTGAACCGCGCCCAAACGCCCGGCAGATTGGGGGAGCCTTCTTCATGTTCGCGAAACTCCACAGAGCTGTGCAAAATTTCAGGGTTCGCCATCCGGACCGCCTGTCCCCGCACAGTCGATGCATCGACAACGGCCAACGCCAGCCCGATCCCCAGTTGCGGTGCTGCCAGTCCGACGCCGGGCATATTGTCCATCGCGACGATCATCTCATCCCAGATCGCGCGGATTTCGTCGGAGATCGCCGCCACCGGGTTCGCAGGCGTCCGCAACACAGGATGCGGCCAAGGTACGAACGGGCGATGCGTCATTGCTCCGTCCCGATATCGGTGATCAACACACCGTCCAGATGATCATATTCGTGGCAAATGCAGATCGCCGCAATCCCGTCAAAATGGCGCTGAAGAGGCTGGCCGTCCAGGTCCTGCCACGCCAGATCAACCCATATCGGGCGCGCTACAGTAAAGGCCCGTTTGGGGATGGACAGGCACGCCTCGGTCCCGGTCGTTGTTTCATCGCTTCGCGCCACGACCTGCGGGTTGACGAAAGCCTGCGGGCTGGGCTCTGCATCCTTCCATGTCGTGTCAATCACGAACACGCGCTGCGACACGCCCACCTGTGGCGCGGCAAGGCCACGGCCGGGGGCGGCATACATCACGGCAAACATATCCCTGACCAGATCAGCAAGTGCGGCATCAAAAATCGTCACGGGCTGGGCCACTGCACGCAGCACCGGGTCGCCGTCAAACCGCAGGTCCAATGTCATGCGCTATCCCCGCGCCATTTCACGTTTCAGTTTCTGCATCTTGCGGGTGATCATCTGGCGCTTCAGCGGACCCAGATAATCAATGAATAGCTTGCCATCCAGATGGTCGATTTCATGCTGCACGCAGGTCGCCCACAGGCCGTCGAACCGTTCGCGCTGCAATTTGCCGGACAGATCGGTCCACGACACCTCGACCCCGGCAGGGCGCTGCACCTCGGCATATTGTTCGGGGATCGACAAACAACCTTCCTCATAGACAGAGGTTTCCTCCGAGGTCCAAATAACCTCCGGGTTGATCAGCACCATGGGCTGCGCGGTTGCCTCCGCGTCCTTTTCGCAATCCATCACGATCACACGGCGCATCACGCCGACCTGCGGTGCCGCCAGTCCGATGCCCGGCGCATCATACATGGTTTCCAGCATGTCATCGGCCAGCCGACGCAAATCGTCATCAATTGACGCGACCGGCGCGGTCACCTTTTTCAGGCGGGGATCGGGGTGGATCAGGATATTTCGAATGCTCATGGCTGCGCATTTAGGCCGGGCCGGATGAAAATGCAACGCAGTGTGCTTGCGCCCGGCCATAGGCAGGCTAGGCTGCGCCAAACCGAAAAGGATCGTGCCATGTCATTCAACACACCCAACGACCGCCGTCACACCGCCTGCGCGAAATGGGACCTGATGGAAAAGCTGTTTGACGTGCCCATGGACGGCGGTCTCGCGATGTGGACCGCCGATAGTGATTACCCAACCGCCCCTTGCGTGCTGGCAGCACTACAGCGCGCGGTGGATCATGGCGTCTTCGGCTACGGGATCGAAGATGCGCAATATACTGGCGCGATCACTTGGTGGATGCAGCACCGGCACGGCTGGACCGTAGACCCTGATTGGATCCTGACCACCCAAGGGCTTGGCAATGCCATCGCCCTGTCGCTGGAGGTGTGGTCAAACCCCGGCGATGCCGCCGCGATCTTTACGCCCGTTTATCATGAATTCGCGCATAAAATCACTCGCGGAGGGCGTACCGTGACCACCTGCCCGCTGGTACGCAGTGATGATACCTATGTGCTCGATTTGGACGATGCGCAGGCGCGTTTGTCCGGCAAGGAAAAGCTACTGATCTGGTGTTCGCCGCAAAACCCCTCTGGCCGGATCTGGACAGCGGAAGAACTGCGTGCCGTCGCAGATTTCGCGCGACGCAACGGCATGCTGTTGGTCTGCGATGAAATTCATCATGATCTGATCTATCCGGGCCATGATTTCGTGCCGATGGCCGTGGCCGCGCCCGATCATGTCGACAACATCGTGTTCCTGACAGCCGCGTCGAAGACCTTCAACATCGCGGGCCAGCGCACCGGCAATATGATCATCCCCAATCCCGATCTGCGTGCGACAATGCAAAAACGGCTGACGACGCTGGATTACCGCCCGACTAGCCTTGGCGTCGCCATGATCACTGCCGCCTATTCGCCCGAAGGTGCCGCATGGGCAGATGCACAAATGCAGCATCTGCAAACCAACCGCGAGCTTTTCGACAAGGGCATGCAGGCGATCCCCGGCGTCTGGTCAATGCCTTTGCAATCGACCTATCTGGCCTGGGTGGATTTTTCCGGCACAGGCATGGACCAGACCGAGGTCGCAGCGCGTATCCGCGACGATGCCAAAATCGCCGTGTCGCCCGGCCCGTCCTTTGGCGCAGGCGGCGAAAACTTCATGCGGATCAATTTCGCCACGCAACGCCATATCGTCGAAGAGGCCGTGCAGCGCCTGCAACATGCCTTTCGCGACCTGCAATGATGTGATGATCAGCCCTGTTTTGCCAAAAACCCGGCAGGCACAAAATCCGGATGAACGTAATCAGCCGCAGGCCTGTCTGCGACCGGCGTCAGCCATTTGAATTCGAATACCCGTTCATCATCATCGGCAACGGCAGAAACGACAAGGCATTGATACAAGTGCCTGGGTCCATCGTAGATATCAACATGACCACGCAATTTATCGGACCCTTGCAGGTCCAGCGCGAAACCACCATCCCACAACCTGCGGATACGATATGTCATTTCCCCATCATGGACCGCCAACCTATCTTTGCGGCGCAAAGCCGCCTTGCGGGCATCTTCCAACCCTTTGCGCACGGCCTCTGGTAAATATTCAAGCATCCGATTCCCCCATCGATGCGTCAACTGTGCACCCGCAAACGTAAAATTCAAGTAAAGCTATCTGCCGCATCGCAGCGTGATGTGATCACGCATCGGTTACTACGCTTTGACGCGCGGACGCAGCACATGCGGTTTGGCCGCGTCATATAGCGCAGAATCAGGAAAACCGTGACTATCCGACAGCGCAGGCCCGACCATAATCAACGCCGTGCGCGTGATTTTCGCCGCCCGCACCTGCGCATGAATATCGCTCAACGTGCCGCGCAGGATCAGCTGATCCGGCCAGCCAACGCGGTAAACCACTGCCACCGGACAATCGGCACCGTAAAACGGCACCAGTTGCCGCTCAATCTCGCGCAGCGCCCTGATCCCAAGATGGATCGCCAGCGTCGCACCTGATCGCGCAAAATTCTCCAGGGTCTCACCCGCTGGCATACCAGTGGATTTCATCGACATGCGTGTCAGGATGATCGATTGCGCCACTTCCGGCACGGTCAGCTCCGTGCCCAACGCCGCCGCCGCTGCCGCATAGGCGGGCACACCGGGGATGATCTGATAATCGATCCCATCGGCCTTGAGCCGCCGGATCTGTTCTGCAATCGCGCCATAAAGCGACGGATCGCCGGAATGAACACGCGCCACGTTCTGCCCTTTGGCATGCGCCTGCGCGATCACACCATGCGTTTCATCCAGCGTCATCGACGCGGTATCCATTACCAGTGCTTCACGCGGCGCGCAGGCCACCACCGCCTCCGGCACCAGCGATCCGGCATAGAGACAGACGGGGCATTCCCCGATCAGCCGCGCCGCCTTGAGCGTCAGCAGTTCCGGGTCACCCGGCCCCGCGCCGATGAAATAAACCGTCATCTTCTTTTTTCTCCAAATATTCCCGCCAGAGGCATAAAAGTCAGCCTGCCAGATCGCCATCAATCTTGCGCGCATAGCCACGCGGCGTATACATCCGCGGCCCAGTGCCCAGTTGCGCCAGCTTAGAATGCGACGAGCCGACCAGCACGACCGTCAGCATATCGACCTCATCCACATCCAGTTGATCCAACCGGCGATAGCGGACATGTTCCTCGGGCCGCCCAAGTGAGGACGCCAGCATTACCGGCGTATCCGCTGGACGATGTTGCAGCAGGATATCCCGCGCCTCGGCCAGCAAGGTACGCCGCCGCATCGATACCGGATTATAGAAAGCAATCACAAAATCACCCACGGCCGCCGCCTGCAAGCGCCGGACAATATCCACACGGGGGGTCAGCAGATCCGACAATGATATCGCACAGAAATCATGGCCCAAGGGGGCCCCCGCCCGCGCCGCCGCCCCTTGCAGCGCAGAAACGCCCGGCGAACAGATCACCTCAACCCGGCGCGCGGCATCCGACACACCCATCTGGTCAGGGCCACGGTCCAGCAATTCGAACACCAACGCGCCCATTGCGTAAATCCCTGCATCACCGGAACAAACCAGCGCGACATTCTTGCCAAGCCCAGCCTGTTCCAGCGCATAACGGCAGCGATCCTCCTCGCCGCCCAACGGGAAATCAGATCGTTCCTTGCCCACAGCCAAAGGCCCGAGCAAATCGATATAAAGCCCGTAGCCCACCAGTTCCTCGGCCTCGGCCACCAGCCGCGAAACTTCCGGCGTGCGCCATGCAGCTTGTCCGGGGCCGATCCCCACGACCGACAGCCGCCCGCGCGCCCGGCCCGCCAATGTGGTAATCAGCGCAGGTGCAATCGCCAGCGCGCAGGTCGCATTGGCGGTCTTGCGTTTGGCCACCAGCAGCGTCGCCTCCGGTCCGGCCTGCGCCAGTGCCGCCGCCTCAGCCACGCCATGGGTGCCTACCTCGGCAAAAACCACATCAGAGGGGTTGGCCAGACGCGGCGTCAGCGCCTCCAGTTCGGCAGCCTCAAACAGCCGCAATGGCACATCCAGGACAGCGGCAAGATCAATGATCGCGGGTTCATCCGCCTTCAGTGTGATCGTATTGACCGATTGTACCGCCTCTGGCGCAACGCCCGCCTCGGCGAGCACCTCTGCCACTAGCGCCGCCATTTCCGTCGGGTCGCAATCACGCGCGCACCCCAGACCCAGCGTCAGCCACTGCGGCGCAAATTGCAGATGATCCGGGCCGAGATCAGGCACAACCGCCATTCCGCAGGTCAGGCGCAGCGCGTCGCCCACTGGCAAATCTGCCAACCATGGTGCATCCCCGGAAACCCGCGCACCGCCACCGGCCAGCAATGCCGCCATCGCCCCTTTGGCATCGCCGCGATTGAGCAGCCGCCACCCTGCGGGCGGCTCATCCAGCGCCACGCCAAGAGCAACATCGCCCGCCGTTGTGACCGCAGACACAGCACCCAAAGCCTGCGCAATCTGCGCCGCCAAGCGGTTCGCGCCGCGATGCCCGCCCAGCAATGGCACAACAACCGCGCCATCATCGGACACGGCAATCACCGGCGGTTCCAGAGTCTTGTCAGCCAACAACGGGGCAACGGCGCGGATCAGTATGCCTGCCGCACAGACCCCGACGACCGGCACACCAGCGGCAAACAGATCACGCGCATGATCCAGCGCATTGGGAAAAAATGCATCCGCCCGCGCGACGCGCCCTTCGCGGCCATGAACCTGCGCACCCAGCACAGCAGCGACGCGGTGCGCCACCTCTTCGCCAGAGGCAGACAAGGCCAGAACAACCGGTTTCACAGCCATGGATCAGCCCCTTTGGTCAGTAAGATCATCGAAAAGTACGGCGCGCGCACGGGAGCATCCGCCAACGGCAAGACCAGTTCATCCGGCAGGGTTGCACGCTCCACATAGACCGCCAAATCAGTCAGGCCTAAATCATCAATCACTGCACGGATCTTGGACAAATGCCGCCCCACCTTCATGATCACAACGCTTTCTGCACCAGCAATCCGGTCACGCAGCTCCGCCTCTGGCAAAGGCCCGGGCAAAACCGTCAGACGCTCATTGCGCGCAACCAGCGGCTTGCCCGCAAGCGCCGCACAAGCGGTGATCGAGGTCACGCCTGGCACCACGTCAACCCGGTAGCGCGCTGACAGCCGGGCAAACAGATACATGAACGAACCGTAAAAGAACGGATCACCCTCGCAGAGGCAAATGACATCCTGCCCGGCATCCAGCGCCGCAGCAATCTGCACAGCGCCTGCATCATAGGCGGCCTGCGCCGGGGCACGTTCCACATTCATCGGCACATCAATGACAATCTCACACGCCCCGGGTGCAATCAGATCGGCAGCAATCGCACGCGCAAAACTCGCCGCCCCCGCCAGTGTCGGATAGGCAACAACCTTTGCACCCTCAATCAACCGCGCCGCGCGCAGGGTGATCAGATCCGGCGCACCAGGACCAAGGCCGACGCCGTATAAAACGCCCGTCATCTGTCCGCCTCGCTTTGTTCAAAATACTCCCGCCGGAGGCTAAAATTCATCTTTTCACAAGGCTCCACTGCGTCACCGGCATCAGCGGCCGCCAGCCGGTCAACCGCCCCACCGGCTCTGCCCGCTGCACGGACAGTTTCACCAGTTCGCCGCCATAGGCCTTGTGCAAGGCAATCAACTCCGCCTCACTTTCCAGCGTCACCGCATTGGCCACCAAACGGCCCAAAGGACGCAGAGCCGCCCATGCCGCTTCAAACGTCTCTCGGCTCAATCCGCCGCCAATGAAGATCGCGTCGGGTGCGGCCAATCCGTCAAGCGCCTCCGGCACCATCCCGTCGATCAGTTCCAGCTTGGGCGCGCCCAAAGCCAGCGCATTGGCGGCGGCAAAGGCACGCCGGTCCGCGCGCGGCTCGATCCCGATGGCGCGTGCATAGCGCGCCGCACGCATCCATTCGATGGCGACAGACCCGCAACCGCAGCCGATGTCCCAAAGCAGCGCGCCACGCATCGGCATGAGCTTGGCAAGTGTCACTGCGCGGACCTCTTGCTTGGTCATCGTGCCGTCGGATTGGAACAACTCATCCGCCAGCCCCGGTACCCGTGGCAGCAGGGCCGCATCGGGGGCGGCGATACAATCGACGGCGAGTGTATTGAAAGCAGGCACCTCATGCGCCCAGCTTTCCGCCAGCCCGTCAAACCGCGCCTCATCCTTGCCGCCCATCGCTGCCAGCACCGACATCCGCGAGGCACCAAAGCCGCGCGCGGTCAGAAAGGCAGCGATCTGGCCCGGCGTTTCGGCACCGGTTGTCAGGATCAACAGCCGCGCATCGGGCTGGATAAAGGCGATCATCTGCTCGACCGGGCGGCCATGCACCGTCAGCGTCTCGACATCAGCCAAAGACCAACCCATCCGTGCCGCCGCCAACTGGAACGCCGAGAGTTGCGGATGATAAACGATCTGTGCCGGATCAATCGCCCGGCCAATGCGGGCTCCGACCGAGAACCACAAAGGGTCCCCCGTCGCCAGAACCACCACGCGCCGTCCGCGCAAGCTTTCTATCGTGGAAATCAACGCATCAAACGGATGCGGCCAAGCCAGCCGTTCCGCCGTCAGGTTTTCGGCCAGCACATGATGGCGGTCGCCACCGATGATGACTTCGGCAGCTTCCACCACGGCGCGGGTGGCTGGCAACAGCCCGGCCATCCCGTCTTCGCCGATCCCGACGATATGCAACCAAGGATCAGACATCTTCCGGCAACCCCGCGGCCAAAGCATTCACCGCCGCCGAGGCCATGGCCGACCCGCCACGCCTGCCGCGCAATGCCACATAATCACAGCCGCGCGGATCGCGGGCAAGTTCCGCCTTGCTTTCTGCTGCGCCGACAAAGCCGACCGGAAACCCAAGGATCACCGCAGGTTTCGGCCAACCCGCGTCAAGCAATTCCAACAGATGAAACAGCGCCGTGGGTGCATTGCCGATCGCCACCACAGCCCCTTCGATCCGATCCTGCCACAGCTCTACTGCGGCGGCGGAGCGGGTATTGCCGATGTCATGCGCGAGACCCGGCACGGCGGGATCATTCAAAGTCACGATGACATCGTTGTCTGCAGGCAAATAGCGCCGGATGATCCCGGCCCCGACCATTTCACAATCGCAAAGCACCGGCGCACCTTTGCGCAATGCCGCCTGCCCGGCTTGCGCAACATCGGAGGAAAATGCCAGCCGGTCCACGATTTCGACCATCCCGCAGGCATGGATCAGACGCGTCATCAGCGGGTGCAACGCAGGCGCAAAACGCTCTAGCCGCGCCTCGGCCCGGACCGTGGCAAAGCTTTGCGCATAGATCGCCTTGGGGTCTTTTTCATAGGGGCGCAACGGCAGGCCTTTCAGCGGGTAAAGAAGGCAGAGCCTCCGGCGGGAATATCTGGAACGAAGCGAGGGTCAGGATTTTGCTTTTCTCGCGCTTTCGGGACCATGCGGATGTCTGGCATGGGGGTAAGGCGCATGATGATGGTGATGATCATGGTCGTGGTGGTGATCATGATCATGGCCGTGATGATGGTGATGATCATGATCATGATGATCCTGCATGATCAACCGGCACATGCCGGTGCAGAATGTATCGCAATGGCTGCAATCCGCGACGTTCGATCCCGGCGCGCTGGCACCTTGGCCTTCGACATGGTGGTGGTGGCTTTCCTGCACTGCGCCCACCTCGCCCTCGAACCCCAGCACCTGCGTGCGGTATTTGCACAAGACACAGGTCGCGGGCGGCACCGCGCCAAAGGCGGGATGGCTGCGATCGGCGGCGCTGATCTGATGGCTATGTCCGTCATCCACCGCCAGCACCTGCGCGCGATAGCCGCAGATGCCGCAATTGGGTGGCGGGGTCGCACTGTCCTGTTCCATGATCCGTTCGGCGAAGGTTTCCAGCACCTTGGGGTGATCGCCAAGATAGGCCGCCTTGACGAACTGGATACCCGGATGTTCCGCAGCGACCTGATCGGTGAAACCGTAGATCCGGTCAATCAGGATGCCCGAGAACAGGAAATACGGAAACACCACGATCCGTTTGTAAGGCAGGCGTGCGGCATGTTGCAGGCAAGGTTCGACCAAGGGGAATGTGACACCGGAATAACCGACCTCGCACCAGCCGAACCCCATGCCTTCCTGCAGCATCCGCGCGATTTTGGCGACATTGCCGTTGGCATCAGGGTCGGACGCGCCGCGCCCGATCACGACCAGACAGGTGTCGGTCAAATCGACGGGTCCGTGTTTGACATTGGCGCGATCCACCGCTTCGCGCACGCGACCGGCGGCGGCGGCGATCATCTTGGGGTCAATGCCCAGTTCGCGACCATAATTGATGTGGATGTCATGCTTGGCGGCATAGGTATTCAGAACGGTTGGAATGTCGTTTTTGGCATGCATCGCCGCGAACAGCATTCCCGGCACTGCGAGAATCCTGTCACAGCCCGCGTCGCGCAGCCGGTCCAGCCCGTCGCGGATCACCGGATTGGCGAATTCCAGATAGCCATAATCGGTCATCCAGTCATCCGGCAGATAGGCGGGCAGCTTTTCCGCCAGCGTCGCGAATTCATCCACCGCCGATTGGCTACGCGAACCATGTCCGCAAATCATCACACCTGTTTTCATCCGGCTGTCCTTTCGCGGCGGGTCTGTTGGCGGCAATCACGACCAGAGACCCCGGTGACCGGGGATTGACGACGTGACAATCCGGTCCCCGTTTTGGGTCGACCATCCTGTCTCCAACCGTTCTGGCCCTGAATGGGCTTCGTCTGACCGGCGGTATAGCTGGCCCCGTCCGGCGGGGCAAACCGATAAGCGGCACCTGACAAGTCAATGCCGCCACGGCGCTTCATGTGCGCAGGCGCAGGGTGACTGCGCCATCACCGGCCTTGGTTCGTCAGCACCTTGTGCCTAGGTATAGCGCAGCAAAAAGGAGATATATCATGGGCCAACTCGTTGATGGCGTCTGGCACGACGTCTGGTATGACACCGAAAAATCCGGTGGCAAATTTGAACGCACTGAAGCATCGTTTCGCAACTGGATCACCGCTGACGGCTCAGCCGGCCCATCGGGCGAAGGCGGTTTCGAGGCGGAATCAGGTCGTTACCACCTTTACGTTTCCTACGCCTGCCCTTGGGCACATCGCGCATTGATCTTTCGCGCGATCAAGGGGCTGGAAGATCACATCAGCCTTTCCGTCGTACATCCCGACATGCTGGGCGAAGGCTGGACCTTCAAGAAGGACGATCACGGCGCGACAGGCGACACGCTGTTCGGCTACGATTTCGCCCGCGACGTTTATCTGCGCGCCGTGCCCGACATGACCGGCCGCGTCACCGTGCCGATCCTGTGGGACAAAAAGCGCGGCACCATCGTGTCAAATGAATCGTCCGAGATTATCCGCATGTTCAACTCCGCTTTCGACGCGATCACCGGCAACACCGATGATTACTGGCCCGAAGAATTACGTGACGCCATCGCGCCCGTGAATGATCGCATCTACGACACGGTCAACAACGGCGTCTACAAATCCGGCTTTGCCACGACACAGGAAGCTTATGAAGACGCGGTTTATCCTTTGTTCGACAGCCTTGACTGGCTGGAAGACCGCCTTGGCGAAAACCGCTATCTGATGGGCGACAAACTGACCGAGGCTGACTGGCGTCTGTGGACAACCCTGCTGCGTTTCGATCCCGTCTATCATCTGCATTTCAAATGCAACCGCAAGCGGATCGCCGATTATCCGAACATGTCGGGCTTTCTGCGCGAACTTTATCAGGTGCCTGGCGTCTCTGACACGGTGAACATGGCCCATATCGTGCGGCATTATCACTATAGCCATGACACGATTAACCCCAACCGGATCATTCCGATCAACCCGGTGATCGACCTGTCGGAACCGCATGGGCGCGGGTGAAGCAAGCACACCGCCTCGTTCTGCATCTTGCAGAGCGGGGCATAATCCGGTTGAACCGTCTTGAACCAACGGGACGATATGATGACAACCTGGATCACGATCTGCGACACCTGCAAACGCGAAGGCTGGGACACCGGCCCCATGGAGCAGACCGACGGCGAGGCTTTGGCCAAATTGATCGAAGCCGCCGCGACCGGGCTGTCAGAGGTAAAAACACGCCGCATGTCCTGCCTGATGGGCTGCAAATCAGGCTGCAACATCGTGATCCAGGGCGCGGGCAAGCTGAACTACACCCTCGGCGATTTCGCGCCTGACGCGGATTCGGCCTGCGGCATCGTCACCTATGCGCTGACCCATGCACAAAGCGTGACGGGCCAAGTCCCCTACCGCGACTGGCCGCAGGCAGTGAAAGGGCATTTCGTCACCCGCCACCCACCACTGCCCGACACCGAATGACTGCCGCGCGCGACCATGGCGGGGGTATAGATGCGGCGATCCGGCTTTACGGCGGCACGCGCCACGGCTGGCTTGATCTGTCCACCGGGATCAACCCTGTGCCCTATCCGCTGCCCGCGCTGCCCGCAGATGCATGGACCGCCCTTCCCGACACCGGCGCATTCACGCGGCTGAACGATCTGGCGCGCCAGTTCTGGAACGTTCCTGCCGGGGCCGCAGTCCTGCCTGCAACCGGTGCATCGGCCATCATCGCCGCCCTGCCAAGGGTATTGCCCCCCGGTGCAGTCCGCATTCCCGCCCCGACCTATAACGAACACGCCGCCGCCTTTCGCTCCGCTGGCTGGACCGTCGCCGATACCGCCGCCGACGCGCTTGTCGTCGTTCATCCCAACAACCCCGATGGCAAAATCTGGACTCCGGACGCCTTGACCGCCCCAATCACGATCATCGACGAAAGCTTCTGCGACGTGACCCCCGACCTTTCGCTGATCCAGCTCGCAGACCGTCCCGGAACAATCGTGCTGAAAAGCTTCGGCAAGTTCTGGGGGTTGGCCGGTCTGCGGTTGGGCTTTGCCATCGGTGATCCTGCCCTGATCGCCCAACTGGCCGACATGCTGGGCCCTTGGCAAATCTCCGGCCCGGCGCTGTCCATTGGTGCGGCAGCACTGGCCGACGCAAATTGGGCTGCCACAACACGCGTACGGCTGGTCGCGGACAGCGACAGGCTGGACCGCCTGATCACAACCGAGGGGGCCGAGGTCATCGGCGGCACGACCCTGTTCCGGCTTTACAGGGTGGATGATGCCGCCCGCTGGCAAGATCGGCTGGCCCAAGGCCACGTCTGGTCCCGCATATTCCCATATGCAGATAACTGGCTGCGCCTTGGCCTGCCCGCCCCTGATCGCTGGGATCAGCTAGAGGCAGCCCTGTGACCCTGATTCTCGGCATGATCCTCGATGCGATCTTCGGCGAACCGAAATGGCTCTGGTCGCGCATCGCGCATCCCGCAGTCCTTATGGGACGGCTGATCGGCGCCTGTGACCTGCGTTTCAACGCAGGCGGCCAGCGCAAAGCCAAAGGCATCCTTGTGCTGACAGCACTTGTCATCGCTGCGGGGCTGTTGGGGTGCGTATTGCATGCCTTCCCCGGCCAGATCATCGACGTCCTTGTCGTCGCGGTGATCCTTGCGCAGAAATCGCTGGTTGATCACGTGCGCGCCGTGGCCGACGCCCTGCGCCTGTCGCTGGGCGAAGGCCGTCGCGCCGTCGCGATGATCGTGGGCCGCGATACGCGCGGCATGGACAAAGCCGCCGTCGCCCGTTCTGCCATCGAAAGCGCGGCTGAAAATCTCTCGGACGGGGTGATCGCGCCGGCGTTCTGGTTCCTGATCGGCGGTTTGCCGGGACTGCTGATCTACAAGATCGTCAATACCGCTGACAGCATGATCGGTTATCGCACCCCGCGTCACGCAGACTTCGGCTGGGCTGCGGCACGGCTCGATGACCTGCTCAACCTGATCCCCGCGCGGCTGACGGCATTTCTGATCTGGGCCGTGACCACCCGGCCCGATCCGCACGGCATTCTGCAGGATGCCCCGCTGCACCGTTCGCCCAACGCGGGCTGGCCAGAGGCTGCGATGGCGCACGGCCTCGATTTCGCGCTCAGCGGGCCGCGCAGCTATGATGGGCAGATGCGCGATTATCCTTTCGTCAACGCCACAGGTAATCACCACCTGAAACCCGCCGACATTGACCGTTCGGTCCAGGTATTGTGGAAAACATGGGCACTGATGCTGGCAATAGCTTTCATCGCGGCTCTGTGAACCGGATTTCCGCCCATCGGTGTCACGGCGTCTTGCAGCAAATCCCACCCCTGCTAGGGTCACGCAAACTGAAATTTCCGGAGCTTTCTCATGCGCCTTGCCCTTGCCGCCACACTGACCCTGCTGACCGGGGCCGCCCATGCCCAGACCTGCGGTGGTGACGTGAACAGCTTTATCGCAGGGGTGAAATCAGAGGCGGTGGCAAACGGCATCCCCGCCGCCACCGCCGATGCGTTTTTCCAAGGCGCGCAGATCGATCAGGCTGTCCTGAACGCCGACCGGTCCCAAGGCGTGTTCCAGCAGGATTTCATCCGCTTTTCGCGCAACCTGATCAGCCAGAACCGTATAGACAACGGCCAGCGCAACAGCCAGCGCTATGACAGCACCTTTCGCGAGATTGAGAACCGCTTTGGCGTGCCGCGTGGTGTCTTGCTGGCCTTCTGGGCGTTCGAGACTGATTACGGCGCGGTGCAGGGCAATTTCAACACCCGCAACGCCCTGCTGACACTGGCGCATGATTGTCGCAGGCCAGAGCTTTTCCGCCCGCAACTCATCGCCGCGATCGAACTTTACCGGCGCGGCGGCATGAACCCGGCCACCACACAAGGCGCCTGGGCCGGGGAAATCGGCCAGCTGCAAAAACTCCCACACGAGATCATCGAACGTGGGCTGGATGGCGACGGTGACGGGGTGGTCGATCTGAAAAACTCTGCCCCTGATGCGCTGATGACCGGAGCCAATGTGCTGTCCTCGCTCGGCTGGCGACCGAACGAACCATGGATGCACGAAATCAACGTGCCCGCCAATCTAGATTGGTCGCAGACCGGCCTGACCAAAAAACGCCCCGTCAGCGACTGGGTCGCCATGGGTGTGACCCCCCGCCAGGGCAACCTTGGCCCGTCGAACCTGTCCGCCGCCATTCTCCTGCCGATGGGGCGCAACGGGCCAGCCTTCATGACCTACCCTAATTTCGACGTCTATTTCGAATGGAACCGCAGCTTTGTCTACGTCACCACCGCCGCCTATTTCGCGACCCGTCTCAGCGGCGCGCCGGTCTATAACGCAGGCAACCCGTCCGAGCCGCTGACCGGCCCACAGATGCAGCAATTGCAGCAACGGCTGACCGCGCGCGGTCATGACGTCGGCGGCATCGACGGTATTCTGGGGGCGATGACACGCAATGCGGTGCAGATTGAACAGGCGCGCCTCGGCCTGCCAGCGGATGCATGGCCTACGCTGGACTTGCTCAACCGGCTCTGATCCGCGTCAGAGCCGTCCTTCAGGCCACCATCGCCGCCGCACGCTTGAGGTCGACAGACACAAGCTGCGACACGCCCTGTTCGCCCATAGTGACACCGAACAGCCGGTCCATCCGGCTCATGGTGACGGCATGGTGGGTGATGATCAGGAACCTTGTATCGGTGCGGCGGCACATCTCATCTAGCAGGTCACAGAACCTTGTGACATTGGCGTCATCCAGCGGCGCATCGACCTCGTCCAGCACGCAGATCGGCGCGGGGTTGGCAAGGAACACGGCAAAGATCAGTGCCAGCGCCGTCAGCGTCTGTTCACCACCAGACAGCAGGGACAAGGTGCTCAGCTTCTTGCCGGGCGGCTGGCACATGATTTCCAGCCCCGCCTCCAGCGGATCATCGGATTCGACCAGTACCAGTTTCGCCTCACCGCCACCGAACAGATGGGTGAACAGCAGACCAAAACTGGCATTGACCTGTTCGAACGCCGTCAGAAGCCGCTCTCGACCTTCCTTGTTCAGGCTGGCGATACCGGTGCGCAACGCGGCAATCGCCCCCAGCAGATCGGCCTTTTCGGACACCAGCGCATCATGTTCGACCTGCACTTCCTTGGCGTCATCCTCGGCGCGCAGGTTCACCGCGCCCAATGCATCGCGCTGGCGTTTCAGGGCATTCACTTCTGCCTCGACGGTGCCCGTGGCGGGCATATCATCAACGGGGATATCCAGCGCGGCCAGCAATTGCGCGGGGGTCACATCTTGCGCTTCCCTGATCCGTTCCGCGGCATAGGCGATGGTTTCGCGCGCCGCATCCGCACGCGCCTCTGACCGCGCCCGCGCCTCTCGGGCTTCGGACGCCGCGCGTTCGGCGTCCCGTTCTGCGCCAAAGGCATCGCGCAACGCGGTCTCTGCGATGGCCAGCGCATCGGCAGCAGCGCGGCGACGGATCTCGGCCTCTGCCATCGCGTCACCCAGTTCGGCACGTTTTGCGGCAATTTCCTCGGGCGCGGCAGAGGCATCAGCCAGTTCCGCCTCGGACGCCGCCTTGCGTTCGGCCAGTTCGGCGCTGCGCTTGTTCGCCGTTTCGAGGCGATGTTTCCAGCCGCTGATTTCCTTGGTGATCTCCTGAGACCGGCGCAACCGTGCTTCGCCCTCGCGGCGGGTTTCTTCATGCGCCGACCGGCGCGACATCATCGTGATCCGCGCCGCCTCGACCGTCATCCTGATCGTCTCGACCGACGCGCGCGCCTCGGCCAGATCCGGCAGCGCCTCTGCTGCCTGCTGCGCCTCGACCAGCGCGGCGCGCAGGATCATCGCCTCTTCTTCATAGCGGGTGACGGCCAGCCCAAGATTTTCCATCCGTCCCTGCGACATGTTCCGGTCAGCCTCGGCACGGCTGGCCGCGCGGTTGGCATCGGCAACGGCACGGTCGGCATCGCGGCGCGCGGCACGGGCCGCCTGATCGGCAGCGGTGCGATCCTGCAACGCGCGCGTCAGCGCATCATGTCCGGCGACCGCCTCTTCTGCCCTGACGTCGGCAAGCTCCAGATCGCGCTGCAATTCCGCCAGCCGGTTCAACTGTTGCAACCGCAAAGCCGCTGCCGATGGTGCATCTTCCGCGCCGGACCGGTAACCGTCCCAGCGCCACAGATCGCCCGCTACAGACACCAGCCGCTGGCCCGGCAACAGATCCGGCTGCAACCGCGCCCCATCGGCTGCGTCGACCAGACCCACCTGCGCCATGCGGCGGGCCAGTACGGCCGGCACGGTGACAAAATCCGTCAGCGGCACGACAGGGGCAGGCAGGGCCTGCGCTGCGGCATAATCGGGCAGGTTGGCCCAGCCCGTTGGCGCGTCCGCCGCCGCCGCAGGCGCACGCAGATCATCGGCAAGGGCAGCACCCAGCGCCTGTTCATATCCCTTTTGCACCGACAACAGATCCAGCACCTGCCCGCCCGGCGCGCGGTCACGCTCGACCAGCCGCGACAGGGCGGCGACCTCGGCCCGCAGGGCATTCGCCTCGCCCTCGGCCTCTGAGCGCATCGCGCGGGCATCGCTCTCAAGGCTCTGCGCCTCGGCGCGGGCCGCGTCTGCCGCAGCCAGATCACGATCCGCAGTATCAGCCGCCGCCAGCGCCGCTGTTTCCGCCGCACCTGCGGTGATAAAATCCGCCTCTGCTTGGCGCAACGCGGCTGCTGCACCTTCCATTGCGGTGCGGGCCTTGCCCGCCTCTGCCTCGGCCTTGCCCAGCGCGGTGCGGTTCTGATCCTGCACCCTTTGCGCGGATTGATGCCGCGCCGCCAGCCGCGCCACATCCTCGGTCAGTTGCGCCGACCCTGCCTCGGCCTCCTGCAACACGGCTGCTGCCTCGCGCGCTGCCGCCTGTGCCGCTTCAAGGCGAGCGTCATGGCCTTCACCGGCCTTGGCGATCTCGCGCGCTTCCCAATCCAGCCGGTCAATCGTTTCACCGGCGTCCTTGTTCAGCCCCGCCTCCCGGTCCATGTCGCGGGTCAGTTGATCGATGCGGCGACACAAGGTCGCGATCATCTCACGCACGCGGGTTTCCTGATCCTGCAAGGCATCGCGCTGCACCTGCAACCGCTGCAACACCGCAGCCGCAATCGCCTCTTCCTCGCGCAGCGCGGGCAGGACATCCTCCGCCCCTTGCCGTGCCTTGGCGGCATCACGTGCGGCGCGCTCCGCCTGCGACGCTGCCGTCGTCCGCTCGCTCAATTGCGCCTGTGCCTCCGCAAGCGCATCATCCGCTTCTTTCCAGCGGCGAAACAACAACATCCCTTCGGCGCGGCGCAGCTTTTCACCGATCTCGCGGTACCGGGCGGCCTGCCGGGCCTGGCGCGCCAGTTGCGCCAATTGCGCAGCCAGTTGATCGATCACATCATCGACACGGGTCAGGTTGGTCTCTGCGCCGCGCAGCTTCAGCTCAGCCTCGTGCCGGCGCTGATAAAGACCGGAAATGCCCGCCGCCTCCTCCAGAATCCGGCGGCGGGACTTGGGCTTGGCGTTGATCAACTCCGAAATCATCCCCTGCCGGACCAAGGCAGGCGAATGCGCCCCCGTGGATGCATCCGCAAACAGCATTTGTACATCGCGGGCGCGCACATCCTTGGCACCCACCTTATAGGCCGACCCTGCATCGCGGGTGATCCGGCGCACGATTTCCAGCTGATCGGCATCGTTGAACGCAGCGGGTGCCAGCCGTTCGGCATTGTCGATAATCAGCGATACTTCTGCAAAGTTGCGCGCAGGTCGCGTGGCCGCCCCGGCAAAGATCACATCCTCCATGCCGCCACCGCGCATGGCCGAAGCGCGATGTTCGCCCATCACCCAGCGCAAGGCTTCCAGCAGATTGGACTTGCCACAGCCATTCGGCCCCACGACCCCCGTCAGACCATCCGCGATGATCAGATCGGTGGGATCGACAAAGCTTTTAAAGCCATTCAATCGCAATTTGCTGAAACGCACCTGTGGGCTGTCCTTGATTCTCTGTCTGGCCGAGATTTTGCGACCTCACGCCACCCCGAGTCAACGAAACCAACCTAAATAAGGCCGACTCCCGCCGCTTATCCACAAGATATTGCGAATACTCCACCTTCGCAGCCGGAATATCCCTGCCAGAGTCTGCGCCAAAGGCGCTTCTGACGCCGCGGGCGTCGGTTTACAGACTTGACCGCGCTGCTCTGATGCAGGCACAACAGCGGTGCATGGTTCCCCGCACGGCGCGCAGCGTCAGGGGATCAAATGGGAATGTGGACGCACCGATCCTGTAAGGGAGGTGTCAAGCCACAGCCGCCCCCGCGACTGTATGCGGAGAGTGTCTTGTTATCACGCCACTGGGAAACCGGGAAGGCAACAAGGCGCCCAGACCCGCAAGCCAGGAGACCAGCCATGCACCGGAACATCCGTTCCGGCAAACAACAGCGGACGGGGTGTTCCGTGGGGGTTTTGCAGGGGCCTAATGGCCCGTGCCTTCCCATGAAATCCCCCCTTTAGTCACGATCCAAAGGGGACGAAAATGAAAAGAATTCTGACCATCGCAGGGCTGAGCCTTGCCGCCTCACCCGCCCTTGCGCACCATCCACTGGGTGGTTTGCCGATGGAAACCTTCACGCATGGCCTGCTGTCGGGCATCGGCCATCCGGTGCTGGGCTTTGACCATCTGTTCTTTGTCGCAGCAATGGGCATCGCTGCGACCTTCACCGCCAACCGCATGCTGACCCCTGCCGCCTATATCGCCGCGATGCTGGCTGGCTGCGGACTGATGTATGCAGGCATTGCCATGCCGCTGGCCGAAACCGTGATCGTGCTGTCCTTGCTGGTGATCGGTGGGATCATCCTGTCCGGCAAGGGGCTGTCGATGACCAACGCGCTTGTGGTCTTTGCCGTCTTCGGCCTGTTTCACGGCTCTGCCTTCGGCGGATCGCTGGCGGATCAGGAAGGCGGCGTCGGCGGTAGTGTATTGGTCGGCTATCTGATCGGTCTGGGTGCGATCCAGTATCTGATCGCCATCGGCGCAGGCTGGGTGGCGCAGACACTGGGCGCGACAAATCCCGCCGCCGTCAACGCCCGTCTGGGCGGCGCAATGGTCGCTGGCGTCGGCATCTTCCTTGCGCTGGAAATCATCGAAGGGCCGATTGTCACCGCATTGGCCGGCTGAATCCGCCCTCCTGCCTATTTTCAGGCGGCCCGCCAAGGGCCGCCACCATCCACGTTCGAGGACATCCCATGCCCGCAAAAATCCCCGCCACCATCGTCACCGGCTTTCTTGGCTCCGGTAAGACCACTCTGATCCGGCACCTGCTGCAAAACGCGAGTGGCAAGCGCATCGCGCTGATTATCAACGAATTCGGCGATCTTGGCGTCGATGGCGACATCCTGCAGGGCTGCGGCGACGAGGTGTGTTCCACGGACGATATCGTTGAACTCTCCAACGGCTGCATCTGCTGCACCGTCGCGGATGATTTCATTCCCACGATTAAGGCATTGCTGGCACGCACCCCCGCCCCTGACCACATCGTGATCGAAACCTCAGGCCTTGCCCTGCCGCAACCCTTGGTGCGTGCCTTCAACTGGCCGGAGATC
>NZ_JBKBQY010000028.1:16599-34685 GCF_046292185.1 Yoonia sp. | reverse complement strand
GGTTCGGTCGGATAACCGCGCTTTTTCGCCACGATCCATGCCGCCACCATCAGCGACAGCGCCAGCAACAAGCCGGGGATGATCCCGGCGGTGAACAGATCGGCAATCGACAGCCGCCCACCGGCAGAGATGGAATAGATGATCAGGTTATGTGACGGCGGCAGCATCAGGGCGATGATGGACGACACCACGGTGATATTGACGGCGTAATCGGCGCCGTAGCCGCGTTCTTTCATCTGCGGCACCATCAACCCCCCCACGGCAGAGGCATCGGCAGCCGCCGACCCCGACACGCCGCCGAACATGACAGAAGCCACGATATTCACCTGACCCAACCCGCCGCGCATATGCCCGATCAACGCACCGGCGAGCGCGACAAGCCGCCGCGCGATATCGCCGCGCACCATCAGATCGCCGGCATAGATAAAGAACGGGATCGCCATCAGCGCAAAAACGGAAATGCCGGAATTCAGCCGTTGGAACACCACCAGCGGCGGCAGCCCCATATAGACCACCGTGGCAAAGGATGACACGCCAAGGCAAAAGGCCACCGGCGTGCCGATCAGCAGAAGAACCACGAAGGTCCCGAACAGGACGTAAAGTTCCATCGTCTATTCCTCTGTCAATTCATCGCCGAAACGCGCGGTCTTCATGCCCGCCGCGCGACGCACCAGCCTTTCGACCGAAAAGATCACGATCAGAACCCCGCTCAGCGTGAGGGGGATGAAGGCGACCCCGCCGGGCAGGCCGAGCGTGGGCATGGTCGCGGTCCAGGTGCGGGTCAGCAGTTCATAACCGAACCACGCCATCCCGCCCCCAAAACCCGCGACGACGATATCGGACAGTGAATGCAGGATCAGCACGACCCGCTGTGGGACGACCATCAGCACCACGTCAAAGCTGAGGTGATAGCCTTCGCGCGTGCCGACGGCAGCGCCGAGCAGGATGAACCAGCCCATCAGCAGGATCGAACTGGGTTCCGTCCATGTCAGCGGCGACCGCACGACATAACGGAAGAACACTTGCGCTGCGATCAGCGCCGTCATCGCGACCAGCGATATCCCCGCGATCCACAGCGCGATGCGCGCAACCACGCCCAGCACAAGGGCGGTGACATTCAGCCAGTGCTGCATGTTACGCCCCCCGGCAAAGCGGTGTGATTATCGATCATCATCAGCGAACCCTGTCTGCCCGGTGCGGGAGTTTCGGAAAATTCTGGCATCCGGCACAAACGGATTACCGCCCGTGCCGGAGCGTCGGATTATTCGGTCGCCTGAATCCGCTCGACCAGATCGCGCAGCGCATCGCTTGTCACGTGCTTTTCATAGACCGGCACCATGGCTTCGATGAAGGCGGTCTTGTCGATGTCGGAAATGATCTCGACACCGGCGGCGCGCACCTGTTCTTCGGATTCGCGTTCACGCTCTGCCCACATTTCACGCATCACGGGGACGGAATCCTTGGCGGCCTGACGGACCAGTTCCTGATCTTCGGGCGACAGCGCGTCCCAGCTTTGCTTGGACATGACCAGCACTTCGGGAACGATCAGGTGTTCGTTCAGGGTGTAGTACCCGGCGACTTCGTAATGGCCCGAGGATTCGAACGACGGCCAGTTGTTTTCCGCCCCGTCGATCACGCCGGTCTGGATCGAGGAATAGACCTCGCCATAAGGCAGCGGGGTGGCGCTGGCGCCCATCGCGGTCATCATATCCACGAAGATGTCGGATTGCATGACGCGAATGCGCAGGCCCGCCATATCCTCGATCGACCGGATCGGGCGCTGGCTGTTGTAGAAGCTGCGCGAACCGCCGTCGAAATAGGCCAGACCGACCAGATCATGCGGTTCAAATCCGGCAAGGATTTCCTCGCCAATCGGGCCGTCCATGACGCGGTGCATGTGATCAACAGACCGGAAGATGAAGGGCAGCGATACAACCTTGGTTTCCTCGACCAGATTGTTGAACGGGCCCATGCTGACGCGGTTCATGTCGATCACGCCAAAGCGGGTCTGTTCAATCGTGTCACGCTCTTCGCCCAGCTGGGCGGAATGAAACACCTCGATGCAGATCCGTCCGTCGGACCGTTCCTGCAGCAATTCGCCCATGTGCTTCACGGCCTCGACCGTGGGATAGCCATCCGGATGCGTATCGGATGACCGCAAGGTGATTTCGCAAGCCATCGCCTGCCCGACAAAGGCCGCGCTGGCCAGCAATGCCGCCGTCAGTGTTTTCGTCATTTTCATGGTTCTCCTCCCGTTGGTGGCCCTGTCAGAGCCGGTAAGCCTGCTTTGCAAGCCGATATGCGAGGTCATGTGCGACCTCGAATGCATCATCCTCAGCCATGCGTCCGCTGGCGCAGAGCGTCGCGAGATAGGCGCAATCCACGCGCCGCGCGACATCATGGCGGGCGGGGATCGAACAAAAGGCGCGGGTGTCATCGTTGAAACCGACTGTATTATAGAAACCTGCGGTTTCCGTGGTCAGTTCACGGAACCGGCGCATCCCTTCGGGGCTGTCAAAAAACCACCAGGGCGGGCCAAGTTTCAGCGCGGGATAGACCCCGGCCAAGGGGGCCAGTTCGCGCGACAATGTGGTCTCGTCCAGCATGAACACGATCACCGACAGGCGCGTATCGGTGCCATAGGCATCCAGCAAGGGCTTGAGATTGCGCACGAAATCGGTGCGGGTGGGAATATCGAACCCCTTGTCGCGCCCGAATTTCGTGAACATCGGGGCGGAATGATTGCGCCACGCGCCAGCGTGGATTTGCAGGACCAGACCGTCATCCACGCTCATCCTTGCCATTTCGGTCAGCATCTGACCGCGAAAGGCATCGGCCTGTTCCGGGGTGGCGCGCCCGGTCTTGACGATATCGAACAGCGCCGCCGCATCCTGCACGGACAGATTTTCGGTGCGCGCGGTCGGATGGCCGTGATCGGAAGATGTCGCGCCAAAGCTGATGAAGTAGGCGCGCCGCGCGCGATGGGCGGCCAGATAGCCATCCCAGGTCATCGTATCTTCGCCGGTGAGTTCACCCAGGCGGGTCAGGTTCGCGACAAAGCCGTCAAATTCCGGATCGACCACGGCATCCGGGCGGTAGGCGGTGATCACCCGCCCCTGCCAGCCGCTGTCGCGGATCATCTTGTGCCAGCGCAGATCGTCCAGCGCGCTTTCGGTCGTGGACAAAGCCGCGATATTGAAACGCTCGAACAAGGCGCGTGGCCGAAACGCGGGTTGCGCAAGGCTGTCGTTGATCTTGTCATAGATCGCATCGGCGTTCTGTGCGCCCAACCTTTCATGGACATCAAAGACATCCGCAAAGGCATGCGTCAGCCACAGCCAAGACGGCGTGCCGCGCAAAAGGTGGAAGTTTTCGGCGAACAGACGCCAGATCGCACGCCCGTCTTTCTGCGCCGCATGGCCGTCGGCGCGCGGCACACCCAGCGCATCCAGATCGATACCCTGCGAACACAGCATCCGGAAAACATAGTGATCGGGCGTGACAAATAGCTGCGCGGCATCGGGAAAGGCGTTGTTTTCTGCAAACCAGCGTGGGTCGGTATGGCCATGCGGGCTGATGATCGGCAGGTCATGCACCTCATCGTAAAGCGTGCGCGCCAATCCACGTGCTGCACCTTCCAACGGAAAAAGGCGGTTCGGATCTAGCAGCATGGATGTTCCCCCCGAATGTGACAGCAGCCCCCTTGCCGCTTCGGATAGGCTAATATTCTAGTTTACCAACCTTGTCAACGCGGGTGGCTTAAGGTTAAGCTCGGTCCGAAACCAAAAGCGGAGATCGTTGCACATGGCAGCCTCAATTGCGTTGCGGGCACTGACCCCGCCAGACCGCCCTTCGATCGCCGATCAGGTGTTCGAGACTTTGCAGGCTGGCATCCTGTCGCTGGAATTGCCGCCCGGCGCGAAATTGTCCGAAGTCGAAGTGGCCAGCCAGATGGAAGTCTCGCGCCAGCCAGTGCGCGACGCGTTCTACCGCCTGTCCAAACTCGGCTTTCTGGTGATCCGCCCGCAAAGATCCACCACCGTCAGCCTGATATCAGAGGCCGCCGTCCTACGCGCCCGCTATATCCGCACCGCACTGGAGGTTGAAAACGTCCGCACCGCCGCCGAGCGTCTGACAGAGGCCGATCACGCCGCGCTGGCAGAATTGCTGGATGCGCAAGAGGCCGCCCATGCCGCACAGGACAAGCGTCTGTTTCACCAGCTTGACGACCAGTTCCACCATGAAATCTGCCAACGCGCCGATGTCGGTTTCGCCTGGGACCTGATCAACGACAACAAGGCGCATATGGACAGGGTGCGGATGTTGTCGCTCAGCTTTGCCTCGCCGCAGGTGATCAGGGATCATCGCGATATCTTTCATCATCTGGTGCAGCGCGACGCTGCGGCTGCCGCCGATGCGATGCGGCTGCATCTGTCGCGGATCGGTGATCTGATCGAACGGCTCCGGTCGGAACAACATGCCTGGTTCGAAAGCGAAGCCAGCGCATGACCCGGATTGTCGCAATCGGCGAAGCGATGGTGGAACTCGCCCCGGCAGGCGGGCCGGATATCTATCGCGCGGGTTTTGCCGGGGATACGCTGAACACCGCGTGGTATCTGCGCAAACTGATGTCAGCGGCGGACCAGATCGCCTATTTCACCGCTGTCGGACGCGATGCGATGTCCGACAGGATGCTGGCCTTTATCGACGCGGCGGGTCTTGCCACCGATCATATCGCGCGGCGTGACGACAGCTCTGTCGGTCTGTACATGATCAGTCTGACCAATGGCGAACGCAGTTTCACCTATTGGCGCGGGCAAAGTGCGGCCCGCCGGATGCTGGACGACGCCGCCGCCCTGCGCACCGCGTTGCAGGGTGCCGATGTCGCCTATCTGTCGGGGATCACCCTGGCAATTCTGCCCGATACCGACAGGGCGCGCCTGCTGGATGTGCTGCGCGATTTCCGCACAGGCGGTGGCAAGGTTGTGTTTGATCCCAATCTGCGCCCCCGGCTTTGGCCGGATGCAAAGGCGATGACCGACGCGGTCATGCAGGCCGCCGCGCTGACCGATATCGTGCTGCCGTCATTCGAAGACGAGGCGGGCTGGTTCGACGATCCGACACCAGAGGCGACAGCGACCCGTTACCGCGATGCGGGCGTGGATATCGTCGTGGTCAAGAACGGGCCAAGTCAGATCCTTGTTGCCACGCCCGACCGATCCTTCACGGTCGCGCCCAGCCCTGTCGCCGATGTGCGCGACACGACCGCCGCTGGTGACAGTTTCAACGCAGGGTTTCTGGCCAGTTACCTGAACGACGGCGATCTGGCACGGGCCTGCATGGCGGGGGCCGGGATCGCCGCGCAAGTGATCCAGCAAAGCGGCGCCCTGGTCGAGGTGCAGGCGGTTTCCGGCCAGCAACGGGGGTAGCCGTAGCTGCGGTTCGCAAGGGTCAGCACCATGATGATGACGCACAGACCTCAGGCGATGCCAGAGGCATAGCCCGCGTTGAAATTCGTGGACGCTTCATCATAAACGTCGCGGGGCAACACGCAGGTTGACCGCAAAGGCCCGCCGCCGGTGATCTCAGCGTGACGATAGCCGCGCAAGGCGCGGATCAGAACCTGACTTCGACCCTTTGGGCATTGGCGTAGACGGCACCGGTCAGGCGGCGCAGAAAGGTGCCGTGGCCCACGACGGCGATGCAATGTTCCGGCCGCGCCGACAGCCAGTCGGCGAAACGCGCGACGCGGCGTTCAAACGCCTCCAGCGTTTCGCGTGGAAAGGGTGCGCCGTCCAGCGGCCCGTCGAACCACCAGGGATCATCCAGATGGTCAAAGCCGAAACCGGCAAATTCGCCCGCCAGCACCCCCGGCGCGCGGCCGATATCGCAATAGCTTTCCTGTTTTTCGCGGTGCAGGCATTCGATCAGGCGCGGTGCCGGATGATCGGCAAAGGCCGCGACAGCGGTCTGGATCGTCCGGGTCAGCGGCGAGACGACGACAAGTTCGATATCCCGCAGTGCCGCCATTTCGACCTGCAGCGCCTTGGCCTGTTGCTGCCCCAGCGCGGTCAGCCGCGCATCGCGCAGGCTGGCATCATGCCGCACAAGGCGTTCATCCTTGGCGATGGCGATACGCGCGTTATGTTCAGATTCTGCATGGCGGATGAAATGGACGTGTTTCGCGCACATAGCATTGGTCTTTCGTTTGCAGTTCAGCGCTCGCGATCAAGCCGCGACAGGCGTTGTCCGCTAACTGCCTTGAATCTGCGCCGACGGCAACCGTCATGCCCGGCTTGCACCCTGCGCATACCCTTCCCATATCTATCGCGTGTCACAGAGGTGACGTTCCGGAGGGCAAAGATGGGTTATCTGAAGACGGCGATATTGATGGCGGCGATGACCGCGTTGTTCATGGGTCTGGGCTATCTGCTGGGCGGTGCGGGCGGCGCTGTGATCGCGCTGGTGATCGCGGCGGCAATGAATGCCTATACTTGGTGGAATTCGGACCGTCTCGTCCTGCGGATGCACAACGCCCAGCCGGTGATCCGGGGCGACCGCATGGGCCTGCATGCGCTGACGGCAGAGCTTGCCCGCGCGGCGGGGATGCCCGAACCGGCGGTTTATCTGATCGACACGCCGCAGCCCAATGCCTTTGCCACCGGGCGCAACCCGGCCAATGCGGCGGTGGCGGTGACATCGGGGCTGGTCCGCAGCCTGAGCCGCGACGAACTGGCCGGCGTCATCGCGCATGAGCTGGCCCATATCCGCAACCATGACACCGCGATCATGACGGTCACCGCGACCTTTGCCGGTGCGATCTCGATGCTGGCCAATTTCGCGCTGTTCTTTGGCGGGTCGCGTGAAAGGCTTGGGCTGATCGGTACGCTTTTGCTGATGTTCCTCGCGCCCATGGCGGCGGCGCTGGTGCAGATGGCGATCAGCCGGACACGGGAATATGCCGCCGACAAGGCAGGTGCCGAGATTTGCGGCAATCCGATCTGGCTGGCTTCGGCGCTGGAAAAGATCGCACTGGGCGCAGCCCGGATCGACAATCACGCGGCCGAGCGCAATCCTGCAACGGCGCATATGTTCATCATCAACCCGCTGCATATGCACAAGCATGACAACCTGTTCGCGACCCACCCGGCGACCGAGAACCGGATCGCCGCGTTGCGTGCCATGGCGGGGGCTGCGCCACAGGGTGCCGCGCAGCCCCGCTATAAAAGCGGCGTGCCGACCACGCGCAATCGCGGGCCATGGACCTGAACCGGCAGCGGGGGATGACAGGGCCAATCGCGGCTTTACTTGCCGCGGCGGATAGTCTCAAACTTCCGCATGAAAGTCTTGCTGGTTGAGGACAATAACGATGTCGGCGAAGCTGTCGAAAGACGGCTGATCGCGGCAGGCCATATCGTGACATGGAACCGGGACGGACAGCATGTCGATGACGCGCTGGAACACGATCCTGTCGATGCTGTCATCCTTGATCTGACCCTGCCCGCCGCGGATGGCATGACGATCCTGCGCCAGATTCGGCGGCGCTGGCGCGATCTGCCGGTGCTGGTCATCACCGCCAAGGCCGAGATCGACGACAAGGTCAGCCTGCTGGATCTTGGTGCTGATGATTATCTGGTCAAACCCTTCGACATGCGCGAGATGGAGGCGCGGCTGCGCGCGCTGGTACGCCGCCCGACAGGGCATTTCACCTCGGTGCTGCAATCGGGCGATCTCGCGCTGGACCCTGACGGCAGGATCGTGACGGTGGCGGGCCGCGTCATCGATCTGGGGCGGCGTGAATTTGGCCTGTTGGAGGCGCTGATGGCGCAGGCAGGCCGCGTGGTCAGCCGCGAAAGGCTGATGTCGCGTCTGTCGGACCTGGAGGACGGCGGATCGGAAAATGCGCTTGAACTGCTGGTATCCCGCCTGCGCCGCAAGATCGCAGGCAGCGCGGCAGAGGTCGTGACAGTGCGCGGCGTCGGCTATCTGGTGCGGACCATGCAGGATGCGCAGGACTAGCCCGCCGTCCTTGCGGCGGCGCATCCTGATCCTGGCGGCCAGCATGTTGCTGGCAGCGGCGGCGCTGTTGGTGGTTTTCATCAAGGATTACGCGAACCGCGCCTCTGATCAGGCGCTGGACAGGCTGTTGTCGGCGGCGGCCCTGTCAATCGCCGGGGCTGTTCTGGTCGAGGACGGGGCGGTCGTGGTCGAAATGCCCTATGCCGCCTTTGCCATGGTGTCGGGCGAGGATCGGGTGTTTTACGCCGTGACCGGCCCGCAGGGCGAACACGTGACCGGCTATCCCGATCTTGCCCCCGATGCGCCGCTGGCTACGGCGGATGCGCCGGTCTTTTCAGATGCGGTCCATAATGGCGACCCTGTCCGGCTGGTCCGGCTTGGGCGTCTGATATCCACGGCACAGGGCACCGGATGGGTGACGATCCGGGTGGCGGAAACGCGCGGCGCGCGGGCCGCGCTGGCAGCAGAGATCGTCGGCGCCGCCCTTGTGCCGGTCGCGGTGCTGACACTGCTGGCGCTGGTGCTGGTCTGGATCGTGGTCGGACGCGCCTTTGCGCCGCTGGCCGTGATCGACCAAGCCTTGCGACAACGCCGCCCCGATGACCTGTCCCCCCTCGATGTGCCCGTCCCGGTCGAGGTGCAGCGCCTTGTCGGCGGGTTGAACAATTTCATGGCCCGTCTGGAAAAATCCATGGCGCGGATGAGCGGGCTTGTCGCCGAAGCCGCGCATCAGGTCCGCAATCCGCTGGCATCCTTGCGCGCACAGACCGAAATGGCGATGGATGAACCCGACGCGGCCTTGCTGCGCGCCCGCGTCACCCGCATCCACGATTCCGCCGTTGAAGCCAGCCATCTGGTGACCCAGCTCTTGATGGATGCGACGATTTCTCACCGGATGGAGGCGGGCGAGACGCAGGCATTGTCCGTCACCGCCTTGGTGGAAGAGGTCGTTGGCCGTCTTGACCCCGACCTGCGCCCGCGCGTGCAGACCGCCTTTGGCCCCGGCGCGGATATCGCCGTGTTGCAGGGCGACCGTGTCGGCCTGCGTGAGATGCTGCGCAACCTGATCGGCAATGCGCTGGTCTATTCCGCCGGTCTGATCGACGTCACGGTCGCGGTCGGGCGCGATGGTATGATCCGGCTTGCCGTGCTGGATCGCGGGCCGGGGATCGCCGATGCCGACAAGGCGCTGGTGCTGCAACGTTTCGTGCGCGGGGCCGGTGTCGGCAACACTGTGGGGTCAGGTCTTGGGCTGGCGATTGCGCAGCGCGTGGTTGACGGGCATGGCGGCAAGCTGTTGCTTTGCGACCGTCCCGGCGGCGGGCTCGAAGTGATCGCCGTCCTGCCGCTGGCCAGCGATGCGCCGCTGTCGCAGCGGCTGGGGGCCTGCGTCGCCGCGCTTGCGCTCGGCCTGTCCTGCCTGACCCTGCCGCACCCCGCACAGGCAGAGCCGCTGCTGTTCGCCGCGGCTCAGGACGAAACCCGGCGCATCGCCATTGCCGGCACGACAGATACCGCGCTTTTCGCGCCCTTCATCAGCGCCTTTCAGGCTGAAAACCCCGGCGTCGCGGTGACCTATTTCGAAACCGACAGCCTTGCGCTTTATCATGGATTTCTGGCCGGAACGCTGACCCCCGATCTGTTGGTCAGTTCCGCCTCTGACCTGCAGCTCAAGCTGGCCAATGACGGTCATGCGCTGGCCTATCAATCCCTCTGGCTTGATTTCTTGCCGGGCTGGGCGCAGTGGCGGGCAGAGGTGATCGGTTTCACCTTTGAACCGGCAGTCATCATCTATAATCCGCGCCTGATCCCGCCCGGCACGCAGCCGCGCACGCATCTGGATCTTGCCGTGATGCTAGAGGATGAACCGGCGCGGTTCACGGGCAAGGTCGCCACCTATGATATCGCGCGCAGCGGCGTGGGCTATCTGCTGGCGGCGCAGGATCAGCAGATTTCGTCGCAATTCTGGCGACTGGCGTCGGCCTTTGGCCGTGTCAGGGCGCGGTTCAGCGATTCAAGCCCGGACATCCTCGACAGCGTCGCATCGGGCGAGCTTGCGATAGGCTATAACGTTCTGGGCTCTTACGCCTTTGCGCGACAGGCCGAGGGCGCGCCGATCGGGATCATCGTGCCGGATGATTACGTGCTGGTGCTGACCCGCAGCATGGTCATTCCACGCGATGCGGCCAATCCCGATCTTGCGCGCGCCTTTGTCGATTTCGCGCTTTCGCCGTCCGGGCAAAGCGTGGCGGCAGGCGGGTCGGCGCTGGGGGCGGTCATGCCGGGCAGCACGGGAAACTGGACGGCGGAACGGATATCGACATTGGGGCAAGGCGTGATCCAGCCCATCGCGCTTGCCCCGGTGCTGATGGTTGCGCTGGACCCGCAGCGCCGCGCTCGGTTCCTGACGACATGGCAGGAAATCGTCCGTCCCGCCCAACCGTGACACGCCGATGACAGGACGCTGACAGGAACCGCTGCTAACCTGACTGTAGTCGGGCATGGGAGGTGCCTGGACAGAACGTAAGCCATGGACTGCCGCCCGTCTGGCGCGATCCGAAGGCTGGCGCGACTTTCCCATCACCTCCTGTATTCCGATCCGCGGCAACGCGGTCATCAGAACCTTTGGGAGGACTTCATGAATAAACTTGGTATCGCGGCCTTTGCAGCCGCGTCGCTTCTGGCATCCGTGGCAACGGCACAGGTGTCGGAACTGCGGATCATGGCACCAGCAGGACCGGGCGGCGGCTGGGACCAGACCGCGCGCACCATTCAATCCACGCTGCAAAGCGAAGGGCTGGTGCCGAACATTCAGGTCGAAAACGTGGCCGGTGCCGGTGGCACGATCGGTCTGCAGCAATTCGTCAACCGGTCGTCCGGTGATCCGGCTGCGACAATTGTCGGTGGCTATGTGATGGTCGGCGCGATCATCGCCAATGATTCCAACGTGACCCTGAATGACATCACACCGCTGGCGCGTCTGACCGGCGAATATGTCGTCGTCGTTGCCGCCGCTGACAGCCCGATCAACAATGCCGAGGATCTGGCCGCCGCCATGCGCGACAATATCGGTGGCGTGACCTGGGCCGGTGGGTCTGCGGGCGGGGTCGATCATATCGCAGCGGGCCTTTTTGCCCAAGCTGCCGGTGTCGCCCCTGACGAGATCAACTATATCCCCTATTCCGGCGGTGGCGAAGCGCTGGCCGCCATTCTGGGTGGTCAAGTCACGGTCGGCGTGTCCGGCTTCAGCGAATTTTCCAGCCAGATCGAAGCAGGTGCCGTCAAGGTCATCGGGATCACAGCGACCGAGCGTCAGGATTATCTGGATGCGCCAACATTTGCAGAACAGGGCTTTGACGTTGACGTGCAGAACTGGCGCATGATCGCTGCAGCCCCCGGTATCAGCGATGACGAACGCGCGGCCTTGCTTGACGTGATCGAAACGATGGCGTCCTCCGACACATGGAATGCGGAACTGGAAACCAAAGGCTGGGTGAACACCTACCTCGCCGGTGATGAATTCGCGGCCTATCTGGAAGAAGAGATCGCTGCCACGACGGCCATTCTCGCTGATCTCGGGATCACCGAGTAATGTCGGGCGATCAGCAAAACAAAGCAGCCGAAGAGGAACTTCGGCTGCCTTTCGACGATGATGCCGGGGCCGGTACGGGTAAACGCGATGCTGCCGGTCTGGCCATCGCGGTTGGCTTGTTCGTGCTGGCAGCCGTGATCGTCAATGACGCATCCGGGTATGCGATCCGGCGGTCCTATGCCCGCTTTGGCCCCGAAATCGTGCCCTATGTCGTTGCCTCCGGGATCGCCGTTCTGGCGGTCATCACGGTCTTCATGGCGTGGCGCGGCCAGTTCGAAGCACGCGACCGGATGAACTGGGGCGGGTTTACATGGCTGACCGGCGGCATCGTGGTCGAGATCGCGATGCTTTATGGCGGCACGGGGTTTATTGCCGGTTCTACCGTCCTGTTCGCCTTTGCGGCGCGGGCGTTCGGGCAGGCGACCTGGCTTGTGAATATTGCCATCGGTGTTGTCCTGTCGACGGCGCTGTTTTTGTTGTTCCGCTATGGTCTGGGGCTGTCGCTGCCCAATGGTCCGGTCGAGCGGGCAATCGACCTTTTGTTGAGGTAAGCACATGGATACCTTCATTCTGCTGTTCGACGGTCTGGGGACCGCGATGCAACCGATGAACCTGATGTTCGCTTTGCTGGGCGTGATGCTGGGCACGGCTGTGGGCGTGATGCCCGGCATCGGTCCGGCCCTCACGGTGGCCTTGCTGCTGCCTGTCAGCCTGTCATTCGGCGCGACCGGATCAATGATCATGTTCGCCGGGATCTATTACGGCGGGATGTATGGCGGGGCGATTTCATCAATCTTGCTGAATACCCCCGGCGAGACGGCATCGATCATGACCGCTCTTGAGGGCAACCGCATGGCCAAGCGTGGCCGGGGTGGCAAGGCGCTGGGTGCCGCTGCCTTCGGGTCGTTCTTTGGCGGCATGTTCGCGACGCTGGGTCTGGCACTGGTCGCACCATTCATGGTGATGGTGGCGCTGTCATTCGGCACGGCAGAATATTTCGCGCTGATGGTGTTGTCGTTCATGACGGTATCGGCGGCTTTTGGTGGATCAATGTCGCGCGGTCTCACCGCGCTTTTCATCGGGCTGACCATCGGGATGGTGGGCACAGACAAGCTGACCGGGCAGGTGCGCCTTGCCTTCGGCGTTCCGGAAATGAGCGATAATATCTCTATCGCCATCGTCGCGGTGGGTCTGTTTGCCATCGGCGAGACGATGTTTCTGGCCTCGCAACATATCAATCACAAGGCCAAGGCGCAGACCGTATCCGGCTCTGTCTGGCTGAGCTGGTCCGATTTCAAACGCTGCATCCGGCCCTATATCCGCGGCACCGGGCTTGGCTTTCTCTTCGGCCCCCTGCCCACGGGCGGTGCCGAAATCCCGACCTTTCTGTCCTATACCACCGAAAAACGGCTGGCCACGGGCGAGGCGCGCCGCGAATTCGACGAAGGTCTGGGCGCGATCGAAGGCGTGGCAGGACCTGAAGCGGCCAATAACGCATCGGCAGCGGGGACGTTGATCCCGCTTCTGACGCTGGGCCTGCCTACCTCGGCCACAGCCGCGATGATGCTGGCGGGTTTCCAGCAATACGGCCTGCAACCCGGCCCGCTGCTGTTCACCAACAGCGCGGATCTGGTCTGGGGGCTGGTGGCGAGCCTGTTCATCGCCAACCTGATGCTGGTGGTGCTGAACGTGCCTTTCATCGGGATCTGGGTCAAACTGCTCGCGATCCCGCGCCCATGGCTTTACGGCGGCATCCTGACCTTTGCGACACTGGGCATTGTCGGCGCACAGGGGTCGCCCTTTGCACTGGTTCTGCTGCTGGGCTTTGGCCTGATCGGTTTCGTGATGCGGCGCTTTGGCTATCCTTTGGCCCCTGCACTGGTCGGCGCGATTCTTGGGCCCTTGGCCGAGGAACAATTGCGCCGCGGTCTGATGATCAACCAGGGCGATTGGTGGTTCCTGGTGAATTCCAACATCGCGCTGACCATCTATGCGATTGCACTGTTGTCGGTGTTCGGTCCGCGCATCTGGTCGATGGTCCGCACATCCATGCGGCGCACCAAAGACGCGCATTGATCATTGGGGCGGCGCATGGCGTCGCCCTTTTTTCTTGCACGCTTGCAGTTGATCTCACCAGCCTCGCGCATTGCTGCCGACCCCTACCCCCTTATGTTGACGGCGCGTCCACAATTTGCGCGACTGTTTCTTTAACGTTGCAGAATCCGCGGCGATGCTCTCTTTTGTGGCGCAGGAAGCACTGCAGCGTAACGCAGCGCCAGATAAAACCTAAGGGAGCTATTGGAATGACAAGACAATTTATCAGCCTTTCCGCAATGTTGCTGTCAACGACACTGATCGTGTCGCAGGCTTCGGCGGAAACCGTCCGTTGGGCACGCGCCTCGGACGCATTGACGCTGGACCCGCATTCGCAGAACCAGGGCGTGACCCACAACTTTGCGCATCACATTTACGAGACTCTGATGGACCGCGACGTCGAAGGCACGCTGACACCCCGGCTCGCCACGGAATGGGAAATCAAGGAAGGATCACCTGACACATGGGTGTTCACCCTGCGCGAAGGCGTGACATTCCATGACGGCGCGGCCTTCACCGCCGAAGACGTCGTGTTCTCGCTTGACCGCGCGCGGTCCGAAGCGTCGAACATGCGCCAGTTGCATGTCGATGTGGCCGAAGTGACCGCCGTCGATGATTACACGGTCGAAGTGCGGATGACCGGCCCATCGCCGCTGTACCCAAACAACCTGACTAACACCTTCATCATGGACAAGGATTGGTCAGAGGCGAACAATGTCGTCGAAGTACAGGATTATGCCGCCGGTGAAGACAATTACGCCGTGCGCAACACCAACGGCACCGGCCCTTACATTCTGCAGGAACGCGAAGTCGATGTGCGCTCGGTCCTGACGATCAACGAAAACCATTGGGCCGAAACCCCGCCCGCTGTGACCGAGATCATCTATCTTCCGATCACCGATGCTGCCACACGCGTGGCCGCCCTGCTGTCGGGTGAGGTTGACATCGTACAGGATGTGCCGGTGCAGGATATAGATCGTCTGACCGGCACGGCGGGGATCAAGATAGAAACCGGTCCCGAAAACCGCGTGATCTATTTCGGGTATAAGTTTGGCGATGAACCGTTGGCATCTTCCAACATTACCGACAGCAACCCGTTCAACAGCCCCCAAGTCCGTGAAGCCATGGAACTGGCGATTGACCGCGATGCGATCCAGACCGTCGTGATGCGCGGGCAGTCGATCCCGACAGGTGTCGCCAACCCGCCTTTCGTCGATGGCTGGACCGAAGAGCTTGACGCCTACCCCGCCGTCGATCTGGACCGTGCGCGCGAATTGCTGGCCGAAGCGGGATATCCCGACGGGTTCAGCGTCACGCTGGATACACCGAACAATCGTTACGTCAATGACGAAGCGATCTCTCAGGCCGTGGTCGGCATGCTGGGCCGGATCGGGATCAACGTGACATTGGCATCGCGTCCCGTGGCACAGCATTCGCCGCTGGTCACCGCAAACGAAACCGATTTCTACATGCTGGGCTGGGGTGTGCCGACCTTTGATTCCGCTTATGTGTTCAACGATCTGGTTCACACCAAGGAAGGCAGCTATGGCGCCTATAACGGCGGGCTCTACTCTAACCCCGAACTGGATGAGATGATCAAGGCGCTTGGCACAGAAACCGATCTTGAGGCCCGCGCCGCAACGGTCGCCGAGATCTGGGAAGTCGTCAAGGAAGACCGCGTGCTGCTGCCGATCCACAATCAGGTGCTGGCTTATGCGATGAATGACCGGATCACCCTGCCGGTGCATCCTGAAAATCAGCCGATGCTGACCACCGTCACTTTCGCAGACTGATCCGGTAAACCACATTGAACCGCTTTGTTTCGGGCAACCGACGCAAGGCGGTTCTTTCATTCAGGAAAGGGTCGCCTGATGCTGGCCTTTATCATCCGACGGCTTGCGCAATCCGTCGTCGTCATGCTGTTCGTGGCATTGATCGCATTTATTGTCTTTCGCTATGTCGGCGATCCGATCACCAGCATGGTCGGGGTCGATACGCGGCTGGAAGATCAGGAAATCATGCGCGAAAGGCTGGGCCTGAACGACAACGTCATGATCCAGTTCCTGCGCTTTATCGGCAATGCGATGCGGGGCGAATTCGGCATTTCCTATCGCCTGCAGCAACCTGTGACCGAACTGATCCTCAGCCGCCTGCCAGCGACCATCGAACTGGCCGTCGTATCGGCCAGCATCGCCTTGTTCTTTGGCGTGGTCTTCGGCGTCTATACCGCCCTGCGCCCCAAAAGCTGGTCAGCCGCCGCGATCATGGCGCTGTCACTGGTGGGCGTCAGCCTGCCGACCTTTCTGATCGGGATCGGCCTGATCTATCTATTTGCCGTGGAACTGGGCTGGCTGCCATCCTTCGGGCGCGGACAGGTTGTTGATCTGGGGTGGTGGCGCACCGGGTTTCTGACGGAAAGCGGGCTGAAATCGCTGATCCTGCCCGCCATCACCTTGTCGCTGTTCCAACTGACGCTGATCATGCGTCTGGTGCGGGCCGAGATGCTGGAGGTGCTGCGCACCGAATATATCCGTTTCGCCAAGGCCCGCGGGCTGACGCAGCGGGCAATCAACTTCGGCCATGCGCTGAAAAACACGATGGTCCCAGTCATCACGATTACGGGGTTGCAACTAGGGTCGGTCATCGCCTTCGCCATCGTGACCGAAACGGTCTTTCAATGGCCGGGGGTCGGGTCGTTGTTCATCGTGTCGGTGCAGGTTGTCGATGTGCCGGTCATGGCCGCCTATCTGATGTTCATCGCGCTGGTCTTTGTGCTGATCAACCTTGTCGTGGACATTTTGTATTACGTCGTCGATCCGCGCCTGCGCGTCGACGGCGGGGCAGGAAAGTAAATCATGGAAAACCAAAGCCCAACTGAACAGATCGCCGCAATTCCACCGGAAGAGCTGATCGTACCAGACCCCCCCAAAGGCCGACTGGCGCAGGCGCTGGACAGCGATATCTTCTATTCATGGCGGACGTCCCCGGTCACGGTTGTCGCCACACTGGTTGCCTTGTCGCTGATCCTGATGGCCGTCCTTGCGCCATGGATTGCGCCGTACAACCCGTTCAACCCCGCCAGCCTGAACCTGATGGACGGTTTCACGCCGCCCGCCAGCACCGGTGCCTTTACCGACAATTATTTCCTGATGGGCGCGGATAATCAGGGCCGCGACGTGCTGTCCACCATCATGTACGGCAGCCGCGTGTCGCTGTTCGTGGGCGTGCTTGCCACCTTGTTCGCCATGACGCTGGGTGTGTCGCTGGGCCTGATCGCGGGCTATAACGGCGGCATTATCGACGCGATCATCATGCGCGTGACCGATATCCAACTGTCGTTTCCGGCGATCCTGATCGCCTTGCTGATCTTCGGCATCGCGCGTGGTGTCATACCGCCCAGCCGACAGGAAAGCATGGCGGTCTGGGTGCTGATCTTTGCCATCGGCCTGTCGAACTGGGCGCAATTCGCGCGCACGGTGCGCGGGGCGACGATGGTGGAACGGCAGCGCGACTATGTCTCTGCCGCGCGGATCATGGGCGTGCATCCCATTCTGATCCTGCTGCGCCATGTGCTGCCCAATGTGCTGGGTCCGGTCTTGGTGATCGGGACAATTTCGCTGGCGCTGGCGATCATCGAAGAGGCGACCTTGTCCTTCCTCGGCGTCGGTGTGCCGCCCACGCAGCCATCGCTTGGCACGCTGATCCGCATCGGCCAGCAATTCCTGTTCTCGGGCGAATGGTGGATCCTGTTTTTCCCCGCCATCACGCTGATCGCGCTGGCGCTTTCGGTCAACCTTTTGGGTGACTGGTTGCGCGATGCGCTGAACCCCAAATTGCGTTAGGACCAGCGCCATGACTGAACCGCTACTCTCTGTGCGCAACCTGACGGTCGAATTCCCCACCAGACGGGGGATTCTGACGGCTGTGCAGGACGTGTCCTTCGATATCATGCCGGGCGAGGTGCTGGGCGTTGTGGGTGAATCCGGGGCCGGAAAATCCATGACCGGATCAGCGATCATGCGCTTGATCGAACGCCCCGGCC
This sequence comes from Yoonia sp., assembly GCF_046292185.1. Lineage (GTDB taxonomy): Bacteria > Pseudomonadota > Alphaproteobacteria > Rhodobacterales > Rhodobacteraceae > Yoonia. Next base: position 16,938 of record NZ_JBKBQY010000028.1, on the reverse strand, counting down.
GCATCGCGCGGGGCGAGGTGATCCTGCAAGGTCGCCGCATCGACAACCTGCCCGACCATGAGATGCGCAAGATCCGGGGGCGCAAGATCGGGATGATCTTTCAGGACCCGCTGACATCACTGAATCCGCTGTACCGGATTTCCGAACAATTGATCGAAACGATCCGCACCCACCTGCCCCTGTCTGAAACAGAGGCGCGCAAAAAGGCGGTTGGTTTGCTGGATGATGTCGGCATTCCCGATGCCGGGCGCCGGATCAACGATTATCCGCACCAGTTTTCGGGCGGTATGCGGCAACGCGTGGTGATCGCGCTTGCGCTTTGCGCAGGCCCTGATCTGG
>NZ_JBKBQY010000028.1:0-16589 GCF_046292185.1 Yoonia sp. | reverse complement strand
TTATCGATGTGATGAAACGGCTCTGCGCCGAGAACGGCGCCGCCATCATGCTGGTCACGCATGACATGGGGGTCATCGCCGAAACCGCCGACCGGGTGGCGGTGATGTACGCAGGCCGGATCGCCGAAATTGGCCCGGTGCGCGATGTGATCAAGGATGCCAAACATCCCTATTCCGCAGGCCTGATGGGAGCCATTCCCCGGCTTGGCGCGAACCTTGACCGGCTGACGCAGATCCCCGGCTCCATGCCACGCCTGTCCGCCATTCCACGCGGCTGCGCCTTCAACCCGCGCTGTCCGCATGTGATGGACAAATGCCGGATCGACCAGCCGCAGCCCACCGCGATCGCGCCGGGCCGGCAGGCGGCCTGCTGGCTTTATCCGCCGCAGGACGGCACCCAATCTTTCACTGATGAAAGGCGCTTGGCAGAATGACCCAGACGCTTCTTGATGTCCGCGGCCTGTCGCGCCGCTTTGACGTGTCGCAACCCTGGCTGAACCGCAAGATCGAAGGCACCGGCAAACTCTACGTCAACGCCGTCGATGATGTCAGCTTTACCGTCAAAAAGGGCGAAACCTTTGCCCTTGTCGGCGAAAGCGGATCAGGCAAATCCACCATCGCAAAGCTGATTGTCGGCCTGCTGGAACCCAGCAAGGGCGATATCGTCTTTGACGGCACATCGCTGAAAAACGGGCTGAAGGGGGCCAAGGCCCGCGCCCTGCGCCGTCGGTTCCAAATGATCTTTCAGGACCCGCTGGCCAGCCTGAACCCACGCTGGCGCGTGTTCGATATTGTCGCCGAACCCTTGCGCGTGTTTGAACGCAGCATGGACAAGCGCGCTCAGCGGCTGCGGGTGGGCGAATTGCTGACATTGGTGGGGCTGGCTCCCGAAGATGGCATAAAATTCCCGCATCAGTTTTCCGGCGGCCAGCGCCAGCGTATCGCGATTGCCCGCGCGCTGGCGGCAAACCCCGATTTCATCGTCTGCGACGAACCGACATCGGCACTGGATGTGTCGGTGCAGGCGCAGATCCTGAACCTGATGAAGGATCTGCAAAAGGATCTGGGTCTGACCTATGTGTTCATTTCGCACAATCTGCAGGTCGTGCGGCATATGGCCAATGATATCGGCGTGCTGTATCTGGGCCGTCTGGCCGAAATCGCCGAGGCAGGCGCTTTGTTCGACGCGCCGCAACATCCCTATACGCGGATGTTGCTGGACGCGGTCCCCGATATCGAAATGGCGGGTCGCAGGCGCAAACAGGTCGAGGGCGAAATTCCATCGCCCATCGACCCGCCGTCCGGCTGCGCCTTTCATCCGCGCTGTCCTTTGGCCAATGACCGCTGCATGCGCGAGGTGCCAAAGGTGATCAACGGTGTGGCCTGCCACGCGGTTCAAGAAGGGCGCGCCGCCGCCTGAGTGACCAGGGCAATGCCCCGCCAAAGCGCAGCGGCGGGGTGAACCACCGCTGCCGGTCCGTCGGGGAACAAAACGCGGCTACATCGGTTTTCCTGTCACTCGACGGCAATGAAAGGACATCCCGATGGCACCCCGCGCGCTTTGGAAAGGGCAACTTCGCCTTTCACTGGTGTCGATCCCGGTCGAAATCTTTTCGGCAACGAAAACCGGCGCGCGTGTGTCATTCCGCCAGATCCACAAACCGTCAGGTAAGCGGATTCGCTATGAAAAATCGGTGGCCGGGATAGGCCCGGTCAAAACAGAAGACATCGTCAAAGGCTATGAGGTCAACAGCGACGAATATATCCTGCTTGATCCCGAAGAAATCGATGCGATCAAGCTGAAGACGAAAAAGACATTCGAACTGGTGCAGTTCGTGGATGCGCATGAAATCTCGCCGCTGTATTTCAACAAACCCTATTACATCGCGGCCTCTGATGAACTGGCGCAGGACGCCTACCGCGTTGTCCGTGACGCCTTGCGCGCGTCGGGCAAGGTGGGTCTTGGTCAGGTGACAATGCGGGGCAAGGAATATCTGGCTGCAGTGAAACCCTGCGGCGACGGGCTGTTGATGGAAACCCTGCATTATCAGGACGAATTGCGCGAAGCCGACAGTATCTTTACCGATATGACCGAAAAGAAGGCCGACAAGGACCTGCTGGAGGTCGCGACATCCCTGATCGCCCGCAAGACCGCACCCTTCGACGCCGCCGCCTATACCGACAAATACGCCGAGGCGATGCAGGCCATTCTGGATGCCAAGTTGAAGAACAAAAAGACCCCCCGCGTCAAAGGGCAGGGGGACAGCGACGATCAGGGCGAAAACGTCATCGATCTGATGAGCGCGCTCAAGGAAAGCCTGAAAGAAGCAGGCAAAAGGAAAGCGCCGCGCAAAAAGGCGTCTTAAATGCCCAAAGCCCCCGACAGACTGGCCGTCTACAACACCAAGCGCGATTTTGATCATACCGATGAACCGCGTGGCGCAGTCGCCCGGGGCAAAGGTGCCTCGCGTTTCGTGGTGCAGAAACATGCTGCGACCCGGCTGCATTATGACTTTAGACTGGAATGGGGCGGTGTCCTGCTGAGCTGGGCGGTCACGCGTGGCCCGTCTACATCCCCGGCGGAAAAGCGGCTGGCGGTGCGGACCGAGGATCACCCGCTTGATTACGGCGATTTCGAAGGCACCATCCCCAAAGGACATTATGGCGCAGGCACGGTGATGCTGTGGGATCAGGGAACCTGGACACCGCAAGATGACGTTGAAAAAGGGCTGGCACAGGGCAAGCTGAAATTCACGCTGCATGGCCACAATATGCGCGGCGGCTGGACATTGGTGCGGATGCGCGGTGCGGAAAAGCGCGAAAACTGGCTGTTGATCAAGGAACGCGATGATGACGCTGGGGATGATCCGGACGCGCTGACCAACGGCACCGCCGTTTCTGTCACGACAGGCCGCAGTATGGAGGACATCGCCAAAGGTGCCGCCCCGCGCAAGGCCCCTGCCCCTGTCCACCGCAAAAAGCGCCCGGCCTTCGTCAAGCCGCAACTTGCCACGCTGGTCGCCACGGCCCCTGACGGCGACGACTGGGCGCATGAGACGAAATTCGACGGCTATCGCTGTCTCGCCGCCTTGGGGAAAGGCGGTGTGCGGCTCTATACCCGGTCCGGTCAGGACTGGACTGATCGTTTTCAGCCGCTGGCATCGGCGTTTGATCCATTGCCTTGCGATGCCGCATTGCTGGACGGCGAGGTGATGGCGGCGCGGATCGATGGGTCCGCCTTTTCATCGCTGCAACGCGCGCTGAAATCCGGCGCGCCCCTGGTCTATTTCGCCTTCGATCTGCTGGCGCTGGACGACAAGGATCTGCGCCGCGACCCGCAGCACATCCGCCGTGAAAAACTGGCCACATTGATGGCGGGGTTGCCCGCCACCGGCCCGCTGCGGCTAAGCGAACAGATCATCGGCCACGGCCCCGACGTTTTCGCACAGGCCTGCAAATCGGGGGCCGAGGGGATCATCAGCAAACGCATTGACGCACCCTACCGCGGGACGCGCAGCAAAAACTGGCTCAAGATCAAATGCACGCGCAGGCAGGAATTCGTGATCGTCGGCTATTCGCCATCGGACAAGACCGGACGGCCCTTTGCGTCCTTGCTTGTCGCCAGCCGCGAGGATGGCAAACTTCGCTACAAGGGACGTGTGGGCACCGGGTTTTCCGAGGATACGCTTGACGATCTGTCAGCTGCGATGACGCCGCGCAAGACCCCTGCTGTGTCTGACGTGCCGCCTGACATTGCGCGCGATGCCGTCTGGGTGCGCGCCGATCTGGTGGCGGAAATCAGCTATGCAGAATTCACCGCAGACGGACACCTGCGCCACGCGGCGTTTCTGGGCCTGCGCGATGACAAAACCGCACAAGAGGTCCATGTCGAAAAACCACAGGAGAGCACCATGGAAACCACCCTTCGTGGCGTCCGGATCAGCAATGCGGACAGAAAAGTCTATCCCGACGCCGGCTGCACCAAGGGCGACGTGGCGCGGCATCTTGATCTGGTCGGGGACCGGATGATCGCCCTTGCCGGGCATCGGCCCTTGTCGCTGTTCCGCTGCCCTTCCGGTATTGACGGGCAGTGTTTTTTTCAGAAACACAATTCGGGCGGGATGCCCGACGCGCTGTCCAAGGTTATGATCGATGAAAGCGATGGCAACCGCGCGGAATACCTGTTTGCGACAAAGCCGGAAAGCCTGATCGCGGCGGCCCAGATGGGCACGCTGGAATTTCATATCTGGGGCGCGCGTAAAGACAGGCTGGACCGGCCCGACAGGCTGGTGTTCGATCTGGACCCTGACGAAGGGCTGGGATGGCCGGCGGTGCAAGCCGCCAGTCTTGAAATCCGCGATGCGCTGGCTGGTCTGGGCCTGACATCCGGGGCAATCGTCACGGGCGGCAAGGGCGTGCATGTCTGGCTGCCGCTGCGGCGCAGCCACAGTTGGGACAGTGTCAAACTGTTCGCCAAGACCTTTGCGCATGTCATGGCCGCGCGGCACCCCGACCGCTATACCGCCACCATGTCGAAATCGAAACGCAAGGGGCGGATATTCATCGACTGGCTGCGCAATGAACGCGGGGCGACGGCGATTGCGCCTTATTCCCTACGCGCCCGACCCGGTGCGCCAGTGGCGGTGCCTGTGACCTGGTCAGAACTGCAAAAGCTGACGGCGGCGAACAGCTTTACCATGGCGGACATGAAAGGGGTGCTGAAAGCGCCCTGCCCCGCCATCGCATTGACGGAACACTTACAAAGCCTGTCGCAGGGTGTCATCGACGCGCTGCATCAATGGTCTGTGGGTGCGTGACCCTTGTCCGCGCAATTTCCGGGCGGGCATCCTCACACAAGGCCGGGCAATCCGGCCGCCAGACGCGCGCGGTGCAGCAAGGCCAGCCGCAGCCGTTCTGGCCGGTCCTTGCGATGGATGCAGGTGCTGCAATAGGTCCCCTCGCTGCGCGCGGTCGTGTAATAGCGGCAGCAACCCGCGCGTTCGCGAAACGTATCGCTGATCGCGGTGCCTGTCGGGCTTTCTTCCGGGGCGAGCGTTAGTTTCAGAAAATTAAGCTGTCTGGCATATAGCCGGGTTCCGGGCTGTTTCAGGATCGCTTCTGCGCGTGCGATGGCCGGTTCCTGCCTGCCGCAATCCTGCCCGATGCTCAGATAGCCAAGGGCGATCCCATCCGTCACCAGCCGCCACAGCGCGCCGGGGCCAAGCGTGCAGGCCGCGCTGACGCCCGCGATCATCGGCGTGAACAGGGTCTCGTACAACCTGGCAAGCTCTGGCGCGGGCAGTGTCGCGCCGTCATGGCAGGGGCTGACCGTGACCTTGGTGTCCAGATAGACATAGGGCTGCCCTTCGTAGATGTCCTGTTTCAGTTCGGTCACGAAACCGATGCCCGCAGGATCAAGGCGTGTCATGTCACGCCCGGACAGGTCCATCGCGGCCAGCGCCCGGCCCAGCGACCAGCCAAGCCGGTTCACCAGATAGGCGCCGCAGCCCTTCGCATCCAGCCCCGGTTCCTGCCGCAATTCTTCCGCGACAGCCACAGCGCAAAGCTGTGCGTCATGGCCCAGCGCCGCCAGACATAACGCATCCTGCGGCAGCGGGCCCATCACGGGCAGCGCGCTGGCAAGTATCGCGTCGGCGTCAGGCGGCAGGATCGGGGCATGCAGGGTCATGGCATCGGGTCAAATTCACTGCCACCGATGATCGACTGGATCGTATAGGCAGTGGCAAGCAGCGCATCATAGGTCGAGGCAGAGGCTTCTTCGCGCGGGATGATATACATCTGCCCGGACCGGCAGGCATGCAGCAGATCGCAATAGCCCGGCACGAGGTTTTCGAAAAACCCGCGCACATCATCCGGCGTATCCGCGACCGAGCCGTTGAAGGTGGTGATGATGAAATCGCCGTCGAACTGCGGCAGCAATTCGCCGCTCATCTCGGCGAAATCGTTCAGCGGCACGTCAAGCACCGCCTGCGGCTGCGCAAAGCCTGCATCGTAAAGCACACGTCCGATATTGCCGTAGGGGTTGAAGACGAACAGGCTGTCTTCTTTCGCGTGGATGGTGCTGACCACGATATTTTCCGTGTCGATCCTTTCGCGGATCTGCGCGATGGCGGCAGCATAGCGTGCCTCCATCGTGTCGATCTGCGCCGCTTGGCCCACGATATCGGCGACCGTCGCATAGGTGCCCCAGTCACCGCGCGCGGTATAATCGATCAGCACGGTGGGCGCGATCTGGCGCAATTGATCGACAGGGGCCTGCTGCCATTGCGTTGTCAGGATCAGATCGGGGTTCAGTGCCGCAATCGCCTCCAGATCGACGGGAAAGGCACCCACGAAGGTGATATCGGCATTGTCGAAATCAACGCCGGTCAGGGTCTTGGCGGACCGGATGAACGGTACGCCGTCCTGATCAACGCGGCCCATGCTGCCCACTGGCGTGACGCCCAGTTCCAGCATGGACACGGTCAGCACGCTGTCATGCAGCGAAACGATCCGCTGCGGGGTCATGGGGATCGTGACCTCGGTCCCGGTATCGTCGGTGAACACCCGCGTGTCCTGCGCGTTGGCCTGTTGGGTCAGGGCTGCAAGCGTGGCAAAGATGGCGATTGCACGTTTCATCTGTTTTCCTTTGAAGTTCAGCGGTCGTCCGCATGGGTCTGTGGGTCATCGTCAAGTGCGGCTTCGATCATCGGCACCAGCCGGTCGATCAGGAAAGGCAGCGACAACAACGATGCATGGCTAAAGGCACCGGACATTTCCTTGCCCAGCAAAACCTCGTGCCCCTCTGTGTGCGCGGTCAGGAAGGGGCGCGCGACAAGGCTTTCGACCTCGGTAAAGCCGCCGTCGGAACTGATCCAGATCAGCAGGTCGGCATCGAGCGGCGACAGGTCCTCGTGCGACAGGGTCACCCAGAAATCATTGCCGTCGGTGCGGCTGTCGATCTGTTGCGGTGTGACAAAACCTAGCTGTTCCAACAACTGCGGACGCACATCCTGCGACGTATATGCCCCGACTGTCCCATCGAATGCGCTGGCCGTCACCGCCGTCTTGCCCTGCCATTCGGGATGGGCCGCCGCGATATCAGCCAGTTGCTGATGGATCGCATCGACCTGCGCCTGCGCTTCGGCCTCGCGCCCGATGGCGCGGCCAGCGATCACCGCGCGTTCATCCCACGGCAAGGCATAATCGCCCACGCCTTCGGGCACCGCGACCACGGGCGCGATGCGGGCAAGTTGCGCATATTCCGCATCCGTGATGCCGGACCACAGCGAAAGGATGACATCGGGTGCCGCCGCCGCGACCTGCTCGGCGTTCAGATCCCCGCGCAGGATGTCCGGCGCACCTTGCAACAGGTCTTCGGCCCAGGGCCAGACCGCGCGGGGATAATCGCCATACCAATTGCGGATCAGCACGGGCTGCACCCCAAGGGCCAGCAGATCATCAGCACCGGCAAAATCAAGTGTGGCGATCCGGTCAGGCTGCGCCGCAATCTCGGCGCTGCCGAATTTATGGGGGATCGTCTGTGGGAAATCCTGCGCCTGCGCTGGCAGGGCAAGGACCGCAAGAAACAAGGCTGGAATGCGCATTGTCATGGACTTTCAATCAAGGGGAACAGGGGTGGCGGGGTCGCCATCGGCTGCGGCCTGCAGCAGTGGGACCATCGCTTCGATCATTACCGGGATCGACAAAAGCGACAGCCGCGCGAAGGCCGCGATCACCTCGTCTGGCAGGAAAACCTCGCCCCCGGTCTGGTGCGCGCGCAGGAAAGGGCGCGCGGGATAGGTTTCAATCTCGTGGCGCTGGTCCGCGCCGCTGTACCAAAGCAGGACATCCGCATCGATCGGGGCGATATCCTCTGGCGACAGATGTCGCGAAAACGTCTGATCGTCAGACAGGTCGTCCAACGCGCTGGGCAGCGCGAATCCCAGATCCAGAATGAAGGTCGTGCGCCCGTCATGGCGGGTATAGGCGGTGGCGACCCCGTCAGAAAAGCTCGCGATCACCGCCGTCTGCCCGGCCCAATGCGGATGATCGGCCTTGATGTGCGCCAGCCTGTCACGGATCGCGGTGATCCGGCGCGCGGCCTCCGGCTCTTGTCCGACTGCGCGGGCGGCCAGCAGGGCGCGTTCATCCCAAGGCAGCGCGTAATCGCCAACGCCTTCGGGCACGGCGACAACCGGGGCGATCAGGCTGAGTTTGTCGTAGATGGCCGCATCGATCCCCGCATAAAGCGCGATGATCACGTCAGGATTGGTACGGGCAATCGTTTCCAGATCAAGTTCGGCATCCAGCAGCACCGGTTCGCGCGTCATCAGACCGGCGGCCCAGGGGCCTGCGGTGAAGGCAAAGCCATCCATCGGCCGCCATCGGCGCACCGTCACGGGTGACACGCCGACCGCCAGCAGATTGTCGATGCCGCCGTAATCAAGGCTGGCGACCCGGTCAGGCCTTGCGGGGATGATCGTGGTGCCGAATTTATGTTCGATGGTCAGCGGAAATTCCTGCGCCGCCAGCGGGGACGCAAGCCAAAGGCTGGCAAGAACCAAAAGGCGTTTGCGTGTGATCACCATCATCACGAAACCTTTGTTGCAGCAGAATGGACATCGCCGCGCCAAACCGTCTTGGGTGTCAGCGGCGCGGCGGCTTTCAGGTCGGCGCAGGCGCCATAAGACCTGACCTCGTCCGGCGTGACATGGACGCAGGCAGCGCCGCCGGGCAAGGTGACGTCATAGGCGTGCTCTGCGATCTGGCGGACCTTTGGCACGCCGTAATGACCCAGTGCTGCCAGATGCTGCAAGCCCGCAACCTCGGCGGCCTGTGCGGCGGGGTGCAGATCGCTCGCCCCGCGATAGCAGGGCAGATAGGCCCGCCCCTGTGCCTCGGCGTCCAGCAGGGCGGCTCCATGTTCGGCACGGACACGGCCGTATTTGCGCAATGCGGGCAGCACGAGCACACCGCCCGCAAAGCGGCAGCCGCCCAGATGCGTCGCTTCCCAGATGTCGAAATCGTCGCGTCCGGCCGCTGCGGCCGCCAAGGCCTTGTAGGTCGCAAAGCCCCATTTGGCGCAGCAGGCATCATGCTGGCCATGGGTGCAGCAAAGGATCAGCGCGGATCGCACCGGCACCGGCGCAAAGGGTTGCAACGCATCCTGGCCCAGCGGCACGGCATCCAGAAAGGCAGGCAGGCTTGCCGGATCAAGATCAAAGGCAAGTCCATCGGGAAAGACGAAAACGCGCAGGCGCTCATCCGGCTCGCCCTTGCGGTCGATCAGGTTGATCCGCCAGCCTGCATCGACGGCCCGCGCAATCGCGACCTCGACCGCGTCGCCCATATCGGCGGCGATGCGCAGCGAATGCCGCCATTTGCCCTTGGGCCAGCGGATCAGGATGTTGCGTGCGGGATGCGCGCCCCAGCCAGCAAGCGGTTCACCCGCGGCAAGGCTATGTTCGGTGCAGAACCGGGGCTGCGCGGTGCCAAAAGGCGCGGGATGGGTCATTCAACCCCCCGGCCCGCTGTCAGCAGCACCAGCCCGTCGATCACCGCGTCCAGCGAGGCGAAGGAATAACCGACCCAGATATCGCGGTCATACCAATAATGATTGCCCGCCGCGACACCGGGCAGATCGCGCCAGAAGGGTGCGACGCTGTCCCATTGATCCTGCAGCATTTCGGTTGACTGGCCAAAGCGCGGCGCGCGGCTGGACAGGACAATATCCCCGTCGAAGGCTGCGATCCTTTCGAAACTCATCCCGCTGATATTCTCTGCTGCTTCGGCCTGGACGGCGGGCCGGTCAAACCCAAGATCATCGATCACCTGATCGATAGCGCCCCAATTGGGGTAAAACCACAAACCGTCATCCCAAAGATCAAACCGCGACACCGTGATCGCGGAAGGATCGCCAATCGTCGCGCGGGCGGTTGCGATCCGGGCTTCATAGCGCGCGAGATCTGTGGCGAAACTATCCGCCATGCCCGCCGCATCCGCCAGCCAGGCAAGATAGTCCAGATAGGGCTGGTTCACCGGCACGATCAGTGTGGGCGCAATCGCCGACAATTGCGCCAGCGCTTCGGATTGGTAATCCATCGCAAAGATAAGATCGGGCTGCGCGGCGGCCACCGCCTCCAGATCAGGCGGGTTGTGACTGCCGAGATCCAGCAGATTGGCGGCATCGACGACATCCTGACCAAAGATGTCGGACGCCCCGCGCACATAGCTGCTGCCATCGTCCATCCTGCTCATCGCGGTGCCGATGATCGGCGCGCCGATATCCAGCAGCGCCGTGGTGATCCGGTCTTCGCGCAGCGACACGATCCGTTGCGGGGCACTGGGGATACAGGTTTCGCCCGCCTGATGTGTGAACGCGCGTTGCCCATCGGGACAATCCAGCGCTGCGGCAGGTGTCGCAAGGCAAAGGGCAAGGAAAAGCAACGGCAGGCGCATCATTGATCCGGTTCTGGCCCGATATCTGGGCCGGTGACGTGAGCATGAACTGGCTGGGCGTGACGCCGTGGCTGATAGTTGAGTAATTTAGTCAGATTAATATTTCAAGAGGAATTTGACCTTGGTCAAAGCTGCGTGCGCGCCTGAGAGCGCAGCAGCACCAGAACAAAGATCGGCACCCCGACCAGCGCCGTGACGATCCCCGCCGGGATCTGGACGGGCGCGAACAACGCCCGGCCCAGCAGATCAGCCCCCGCGACCATGATTGCGCCGGTCAGCGCGGTCAGGATCAGATGCAGGCCCAGCCCCGTCTGCACCATCCGCCGCGCCAGATGCGGCGCGATCAGCCCGACAAAGCCAAGCGGGCCGACCGCCGACACCGCCACAGCCGCCAGCGCGACCGCCAGCGTGATCAGGACGATCCGTGTGCCGCGCACCGAGACGCCTAGCCCGGTGGCCACATCCGGCCCGAAACGCAGCGCCCGCATCGGCCCTGCCGCCCAGATCAGCGCAGGCAGCATCACCAGCGCCGTCAACGACAGCGAACGGACCTCGCCCCAGCCCGAGGCGTGGATGCTTCCGGCAAGCCAGCCCAGCGCGGACAGTGCCTGATCGACCCGCCCATAGGTCAGCAAGGCCGAGGTGATCGCCGAAATGAACGCCGCGATCCCGATACCGGTCAGGATAAAGCGCATCGTCGCTCCGCCTGCCCGTTTCATCGCGATCCACTGGATCAAAGCCGCGACAGTCAGCGCGCCCCCAAAGGCATAAAGCGGGCGCAGCGGCCCGTCCGCCTGCGGGAAGGCGACGATCACAGCGACCACCGCGAAAGAGGCTCCCTGGCTGACACCGACCAGCGACGGGTCGGCCAGCGGGTTCAGCGTGACATTCTGCAGGATCGCCCCCGACAGGCCCAGCAGCATCCCGACCAGCAAGGATGTCAGCAGGCGCGGAAACCGAAATTGCCAGACGACCGTGGCTGCGGTTCCGTCGGGCGGGGTGCCTGTCAGCGTCTGCCAGACGCCCGGCAGGTCCAGTGGATAACTCCCCGACATCAGGCTGATCGCGACGATCACCAGCACCGCGACACAGAGCAGCACCGCGACGAGCGCGCCTTTCAGCGGCACGGCGATGGCGACGGCTTCGTTGCGGCTGCGCAGAACCAATGGTGCTGTCATAGCCGCGTCCTGACCAGCCAGACGAAAAAGGGCGCGCCCAACAGCGCGGTCACGATCCCGGTCGACACTTCGACAGGCGCCAGCACCATGCGCGCGGCAATATCGACCACCAACAGATAGGCCGCGCCAAGCCCGGCCGAATAGGGAATGATCCGGCGATAATCCGACCCGACCAGCAGGCGTGCGACATGCGGGATGACCAGCCCGACAAAGCCCATCGGACCGGCCACGGCCACCGACGCCGCCGTCAGCACCACGACGCACAGCAGCACGGTGATTTTGAGCCTGCGCAGATCGACGCCCAGCCCGATGGCGGTTTCCTCGCCCATCGCCAACGCCGTCACCTGACGCGCGACGGCAAAAGCCATCGCTAGCCCCAGCGCAAACCATGGCAGACACCACAGGAAGACATCGACCCGCCGCCCTGCCAGCGTGCCGGTCAGCCAGACGCGCAGGCTTTCGAAGGTCTGTTCATCCAGCAATTGCATCAAGGTGATCAACGCGCCCAGAAACGCCGTGACCGCCGCACCCGAAAGGATCAGCGACAAAGGCGTGGCACCGCCCGGCACGCGCGCCGCGATTGTCCAGACCAGGGCCGCACCCGCCAAGGCGCCAATTGCGGCCACAGCGGGGGTCCAGACCGGCGATGCAAGGCCAAAGAACCCTACCGCGGCGACAACGGCGAAAGATGCACCCGCCAGCAGGCCCAGCAAACCCGGCTCTGCCAGCGGATTGCGCGTGACGCCCTGCATCAGCGCACCGGCGACCGACAGCGACGCGCCGACCGTCACTGCATAAACCGCGCGGGGCAGACGCAGGTTGCGGATCACGACATGATCGAAATCGGTGCGGTCGAACGACCACAGCGCCTCGGCCACGGTGAGCAGCGCGATAGGCTTGGCCCCGACCGCGATATGCCACAGGAAAAAAAGGCAGATCATGCCCAGCACAATGGCTGCGCCAAGAAACGGAACACGCAGCAGCATCACGCGACAGGCAACCCGCCATCCACCACCCGTCCGGTGCGGGGAATGCAGACCGGGCGTCCCGTCTCTGGGTCGGCGATCACCTGTGCATCCAGATCGAACACCGCGCGCAGGGCGGTGGCAGATACGGTGCTGTCGGGCGGTCCTTCCTGCACGATCTGCCCGTCGCGCATCATCACGATCTTGTCGGCAAAGGCGGCGGCGATATTCAGCTCATGCAGCACAACAACAAGGGTGCGGTTTCTCTGGCGCGCGATATCGCGCAGCAGCGTCATGATATCGACCTGCACCCGCAGATCAAGAAAGGTGGTCGGTTCATCCAGCAGGATGATATCCGTCTGCTGCGCCAGAACCATGGCGATCCAGCAACGTTGCCTTTGCCCGCCCGAAAGCGCCATCACCGGCCGGTCCGCCAGGTCCGCAACATGCGTCACCGCCATCGCGTCATCCACCGCGCGTGCATCTTCGCGCGTCCATTGCCGCAGCAGTGTCTGATGGGGAAAGCGCCCCTGCGCGACAAGTTCTCTGACGGTGAGCCCCTCGGGCGCGACTGGCCCTTGCGGCAGCAAGGCCATGCGTTGCGCGATCTTGCGGGTCGCAATCTGGGTGATGTCCGTCCCGAAAAGCGATATGCTCCCGCTCTCCGGCTTGAGTATGCGGGCCATCGTCTTGAGCAAGGTCGACTTGCCACAGCCATTGGGCCCGACAAGCGCCGTGATCTGGCCCCGCATCGCGGTAAAGCTGACATCTTTCAGGATCGGCTGCGCCCCATAGCCGACGCAAAGATCATGACACGCAAGATCCGGATCGGCAGCAGCGGCGTCGGACGCGCGATTGAGTGACACTTTCTGTAACATCGCCTGATCCGCTCATTCTTTCCCGTTTGAGCGGTATACTAGACTTAATTAGTCAGGAATTGCAATCACCCGCAAATCGGTCTGCTGGAATTTCCGTCATCAGCCGGGCGGTGGCCCGCTGCGACCCCGCCGGGGCTTGTCCGGGTCAAAGTGAAACCATACATGCCGTCATGTCCCGCACGGCATGTGCCGGGGTTTCAACCGTTCAAACACCGGGCCTGCATGAAAATCACCCCCGCTTTCGACCCCGATCTTGACGCCTGCGCCCTGGCGCGGGCGTTGATCGGGGCGCGTCTGATCGTGCGTGGCACCGGCGGCACCATCATCGAGACCGAGGCCTATGCGCGACACGATCCGGCTTCGCACAGCTTTCGTGGCCCCACGCCGCGCAATCGTGCGATGTTCGGTTTTCCCGGTCATGCCTATGTCTATCGGTCCTACGGTATACATCTGTGTCTCAATGTCGTCGGTCGCCCCGGTGAGGCGGTGCTGATCCGCGCGATCCGACCTGACATCGGCGTGGATATCATGCGACAACGCCGTCCGGTGGGCCCGCTTTGTGCGGGGCCGGGCCGGCTGTGTCAGGCGCTGGAGGTGCGGATCACCGATGATGGCCGCCCCTTCGATGGCATCGAAATGGCGTTGCAACCCGGCGATGGCCCGGCCCCGGACATCGTGACGGGACCACGCATCGGCATCACGCGCGGGCAGGATCTGCCTTGGCGGTTCGGCATGGCGGGCGCGCAGGGGCTAAGCCGCCGGTTCTAGCGAATGGGCTTGGCGACCCGTGGCTGTGCCGCTATCACAACGCTTCCGAAGCCATGAAGGAACCGAGCATGACCGCCACCGCAGACCGCATCGCCCGCAAAATTGCCGCCGAGATTGGCGCGCGCCCGGATCAGGTCACGGCGACGGTCGCCTTGCTGGATGGCGGCGACACGGTGCCTTTCGTGGCGCGGTATCGAAAAGAGGCGACAGGCGGGCTTGACGATACGCAGTTGCGCAAGCTGGCTGAGCGGCTGGATTACCTGCGCGATCTGGAAAAGCGCCGTGCCAGTATCCTGGCCGAGATCACGTCGCAGGGCAAACTGACCGATGCGCTAGGCCGCGCGATTGCGGCGGCGGATACCAAATCCGTTTTGGAAGACCTGTATCTGCCGTTCAAACCCAAACGTCGCACCAAAGCCATGATCGCCCGCGAAAACGGGCTGGAGCCTTTGTTGCGTGCCATCCTGGCCGACCGCGCCGCTGATCCGGTTGGTTTGGCAAAGGCCTATCTGAACGAAGCGGTTCCAACGGAAAAAGACGCGCTGAATGGCGCGCGCGACATTCTGGTCGAAGAACTGGGCGAAAATGCCGCCCTGCTGGGCCGGTTGCGCGACTTCATGCAGAAAGAGGCGCTGATCACCTCGCAGGTCTCACCCGGAAAGGAAGACACCGGCGCGAAGTTTTCCGATTATTTCGCCCATAGCGAACGCTGGGCGACCATTCCTGCGCATCGCGCGCTGGCGATCCTGCGCGCCTCGAAAGAAGAGATCGTCACAATTAACATCGCGCCAGAGCCTGAAACGGGTCTGCCGCGCGCAATCGGGATCATCGCCGCCGAAATCGGGATCAATGGCGATGCCCCCGGCGATATCTGGCTGCGCGAGACGGCGCGTTGGGCCTGGAGCGTAAAGCTCAGCCTGTCGATGTTCATGGATCTGATGGCGGATCTGCGCCGCCGCGCCCATGATGCCGCGATTGACGTCTTCGCACGCAACCTGCGCGATCTGCTGCTGGCCGCGCCTGCCGGTGCGCGCGCGACATTGGGCCTTGATCCGGGGATCAGGACCGGGTGCAAGATTGCCGTCGTGGATGAAACAGGCAAGCTGTTGGATACCGCAACCATCTATCCGTTCCAGCCACGCATGGACCTACGCGGTGCCGAAAGCACCCTGACCCAGATGATCCGCAAACATGGCGTCGCCCTGATCGCCATCGGCAATGGCACGGCCAGCCGGGAATCCGAACGGCTGGTGGCGGATGTGATCAAGGCCCTGCCGACAGGCAGCCCGCGCCCCACCCCCGTGATCGTGTCCGAGGCGGGGGCATCGGTCTATTCAGCCTCTGAACTAGCGTCGCAGGAATTCCCTGATATCGATGTGTCGATCCGTGGGGCCGTGTCCATCGCCCGCCGGCTGCAGGACCCATTGTCGGAACTGGTCAAGATCGAACCGCAGGCCATCGGCGTCGGCCAATATCAGCATGACGTGGACCAGCGGCGTCTGGCGCAAAGCCTTGCCGCCGTGGTCGAGGATGCGGTGAACGCGGTCGGTGTGGACCTTAACATGGCCTCTGCGCCGCTGTTGTCGCATATCGCGGGGCTTGGGCCATCGCTGGCGCAGGCGGTTGTGGCACATCGCGACGCGCATGGGCCCTTTGCCAACCGCAAGGCGCTGTTGAAAGTGGCGGGGCTGGGGCCAAAGGCATTCCAGCAATGCGCGGGTTTCCTGCGGATCACCGGCGGCACCGATCCGCTGGACGCCTCATCGGTTCACCCCGAGGCTTACGGGGTCGCGCGCGAAATCGTGCAGGCCTGCGGCCGCGATATCCGCGAAATCATGGGCAACAGCGGCGCATTGTCAAAGCTGCGCGCCGAGCAATTCGTCAATGACAGCTTTGGTCTGCCAACCGTGCGCGATATTCTGACAGAACTGGAAAAGCCGGGTCGCGACCCGCGTCCGACATTCAAAACTGCGACCTTTGCGGATGGGATCGACAGTATCACCGACCTCCAACCCGGCATGTCGCTGGAAGGGACCGTCACCAATGTTGCGGCCTTCGGTGCCTTTGTCGATATCGGTGTGCATCAGGACGGGCTGGTGCATGTCAGCCAGTTGGCCGACAAATTCGTCAAGGACCCGCATGAGGTGGTGAAGGCGGGCGATGTCGTGCGCGTGCGCGTTACCGAAATCGACGTGCTGCGCAAACGTATCGGGCTGAGCATGCGCAAGCAAAATGACGACAGCCCTGCGCTGCGCACAGATGCCGCTGCATCACCGGCTGCGCCCCGCGCGGCAAAGCCCGGCAAGGCGCGCCCGGCCGAAGCGCAAAGTCAGGGTGCA
>NZ_JBKBQY010000027.1:0-36574 GCF_046292185.1 Yoonia sp. | reverse complement strand
AAAGGCCCAAGGCAGTCACGCGGTCATCCGCCAAAAGCGCCGCGGCCAGCGTTGCCAGCCCGACCTGGGCGGCATTTCCCAGGCAGGCCACAAAAGCGATCGGCAGGCCGCGCGTCTGCATGGTCATATTGATCACTATATTTGAGGATTGGCTCAGCAGTGCAACGCCACGTTCCACCCGCCGCCCCCCATGCTGGTCGGGCCAGAGCAGCGCGCCATCCAGATAATTGATCATGCCATAGCAATTGGGTCCGAGAATCGGCATCTGCCCTGCCTGTGCGACCAGTTGGTCCTGCAGATCAGCATGACCGGCTTCCGCCCAGCCAGAGGCGAAACAGATCGCGCCGCCCGCGCCCATGCCGGCCAGTTCTGCCACCACATCCAATGTGGCATGGCGGTTCACGCCGATAAAGGTGGCGTCGGGCGCAGAAGGCAAATCAGCCAGCCCGGGGTAGCAGGGCACACCTCCGATCTGACCGCGCGTCGGATGCACCGGCCAGATCGGCCCGCCAAAACCCATCTGCCGGCATTGCGTGACGACGTTGGCGGCCCAGTCAGAGCCGAGCACCGCGATGCTGTGCGGCCGCAGCAGGCGCGAAAGGTCGCTCATGACCGTGTCTGCCTGCGGCGCAGGCAGGCGGGGGCTTTGCCCCCGGACCCCCAGGATATTTCTGAACAGATGAAAAGGGCGCGTCGCCCTGTCCCGCAGGAGCGAGACAGGGCAACTTCACCTGTTGCGGTCATCGGGGTCCCCCCCTGTACCGCCTCCCTAGATTGCCAGTTATCTGTTAACATTTCGTTTCATTTGTTCAAAAATATCCTCGGGGGTGAGGCGCGCCAGCTCCGAGGGGGCAGACAGCCCCCTTGCTAGCTTTCATGCGGGCGCAACAGCGCGCGGCTGATGATATGGCGCTGGATTTCGCTGGTGCCTTCCCAGATACGTTCCACCCTTGCATCGCGCCAGATCCGTTCCAGCGGCAATTCATCCATCAACCCCATGCCGCCATGGATCTGGATCGCCTCATCCGCGACCATGGCCAGCACTTCACTGGCTTTCAGCTTTGCCATTGCCATGTCGGCATCCGTGACGCTGCCATCGTCGAACTTCCAGCCTGCTTCCCATGTCAATAATTCTGCCGCTTTCAACTCCAGCGCCATATCGGCGAGTTTGAAGCTAACCCCCTGGAACTTGCCAATTTGCTGGCCGAACTGACGCCTGTCTGCAGCATAGCGGATCGCGTGATCGAGCGCCCGCGCAGCGCGCCCAAGGCAGGTGGCCGCGACCTGGAGCCTTGTAGCCCCCAGCCAGTCATTGGCGACATCAAAGCCCTTGTGAACTTCACCAAGAATATTCTCAGCCGGCACCCGGCAATCGTCGAATTCGAGGATCGCATTGGTATAGCCTCTATGGCTGACATTGCGGTAGCCATCCCGCACGGTGAAGCCGGGCGTGCCTTTGTCCACGAAAAATGCAGTGATCTTTTTCTTTTTGCCGCGCGACGTCTCCTCTTCGCCCGTCGCCATGAAAGCGATGGTGAAACCCGCAATATCTGCGTGACTGATGAAATGTTTGGTCCCGTTCAGCACCCAATCATCGCCATCCTGCCGTGCGCTGGCCTGCATGCCGCGCAAGTCAGACCCAGCGCCGGGTTCTGTCATCGCCAGACAATCCCAGGTTTCGCCGCGCAGGCAGGGATAAAGGTATTTTTCGCGCTGCGCTTCGGTGCCCGCCAGCAGGATGTTGGATGGCCGCGCCACGCAGGTCCAGTGCAGCGCGTAATTCGCGCGGCCCAGCTCGCGCTCATATAGCAGCCAACTCAGCGTATCGAGACCAGCGCCGCCCATCTCCTCTGGCATATTGGCGCCATAGAGGCCCGCCGTCATCGCCTTGGATTGTATCTCGCGGATCAGCTCCATCGGCAGATGGCCGGTGCGTTCGACCAAGGCCTCATGGGGGTAAAGCTCTGCCTCTACGAAGGCGCGGGTCGTGTCCACGATCATCCGCTGTTCATCGGTCATGCCAAAATGCATCAGCCTTTCCTTTGTCCGACACGGCGGCCTGCGCCGGCGGAGCGGGGCAGTCTGGCATGGGCATCGCGGATCGGCAGCAAGCGGGTAAGGATGTCCGGTGCGGCAGGGCAGGTTTTGCCCGCCGCCATATCCACATGCAGCAGCATCTGTTCCAGCGTGGCGACTGCTGTCCCGTCTTTTGCGATCGTTATGAAAAGATGCAGCCGCTTTTCATCTGCGTCCAGTACCTGCACCGACCCGGTCAAATGATCACCCAGATTTGCCTCGCCGAGATGCAGGATATGGGTTTCGGCGGTGTAATAGCTGTGCCCGCCTGCAACGTAATCCATATCCGCGCCGATCAGCCGCAACAGCGCGTCCGACGTCTCGGATCCTGCGAACAGATAGCGGCTTTCGGTCATATGGCCGTTGTAATCGATCCAGCTTGGCAGCACCTGCAGGCGGACCAGAGGGCCGTCGGCGTCGAGCAGAGGTGCCGTGTCACGCCGCAGCGAATCATGCGCATTCAGCACACGGCCCGCGCCCCAGTCGCGCTCCTTGAGCGTGCGCAGAAAGCCCACAAGGTTGCTATCGCGGATGCGTTCGAGGTCGCGGATTGAATGATGGCCTGATTGTGCGTCCGATTGTCCGGCGATCAGATCGACCAGTTCGTCGTTGAACTCGGGCACGTCCATCAGCTTTGTCCATGGCCAGGTCAGGCAGGGGCCGAATTGTTCAAGGAAATGTTTCATTCCCGCTTCGCCGCCGGCGATCCGGTAGGTCTCGAACAGGCCCATCTGACCCCAGCGCAGGCCAAATCCCATGCGGATTGCTTCGTCGATTTCCTCGGTCGTGGCGATACCGTCTTTGACCAGCCAGAGCGCTTCGCGCCAGACCGCTTCCAGGAACCGGTCCGCGATATGGGCGTCTATCTCTTTGCGCACATGCAGCGGGTACATCCCGAGGCTGCTTAACGTGTCTTTGACGCCATCGATCAGCGTTGTATCGCTGGCGAGGCTGGGCACAACCTCGACCAAGGGCAGCAAATAAACCGGGTTGAACGGATGCGCGACGAAGATGGCGGCGGGATTGGTTGCCCCCTCCTGCAACTGCGATGGTTTGTAGCCAGAGGTAGAGGAACCAAGCGGCGTATCAGGCGCTACTTTTTGAATGTCGGCATAGACGCGATGTTTCAGGTCGAGCCTTTCCGAAACCGATTCCTGAATGTAATCCGCGCCTGCCACGGCGTCGGCGAGGGTCGTGGCAAAGCTGAGGTTGCCCATCGCAGGCAGTGGTACATCCGACAGCGCGGGCAGCGACAGTTTTGCATTATCGAGCACGGCATCAATCTTGCGTGGCGTATCGGGGTCAGGGTCGAACATCGCGACATCCCAGCCATTCAGCAAGAACCGCGCCGCCCAGCCGCCACCGATCACGCCGCCGCCGATGATCGCGGCCTTCATAGCGGGCCCCTTTTTTGCAGTTGCAGACGTTCGCGCACCGCATCCGGACCAATTACCTGCGCGCCCATGTTTTCCACGATAGTCACGGCCCGGTCTACAAGTTGCGCATTTGTCGCTAGCACACCTTTGGAAAGGTAAAGGTTATCCTCCAGCCCGACCCGCACATTGCCGCCTGCCAATACCGAGGCCGCGACGTATGGCATTTCGTTGCGCCCCAAGGCAAAGGCGGACCAGTGCCAACCGTCCGGCACATTGTTGACCATTGCCATGAAGGTATTCAGATCATCCGGCGCGCCCCACGGAACGCCCATGCAAAGCTGGACCAGCACTGGGTCAGGGATAATCCCTTCCTTCACCAATTGTTTGGCGAACCACAGATGGCCGGTATCAAAAGCTTCGATCTCGATCCGCACGCCGGAGGCTGTCATCCGCGCCGCCATGTCGCGCAACATGCCGGGCGTGTTGACCATGACATAGTCGGCTTCCGCAAAGTTCATCGTACCACAATCGAGCGTGCAAATTTCGGGGCGACAATCGACGATATGCTTTACCCGTTCGGCGGCACCCGCCATATCGGATGACTGCGACATCCGGTTCATGGACTCAGTCCCGTCGAACACCA
Source organism: Yoonia sp. (assembly GCF_046292185.1). GTDB lineage: Bacteria > Pseudomonadota > Alphaproteobacteria > Rhodobacterales > Rhodobacteraceae > Yoonia. The sequence continues at coordinate 32,479 of NZ_JBKBQY010000027.1, read as the reverse complement.
GGTCGCCCCCCATGCCAGCAGTCAGGTTCAGGATCACATCAACCTCTGCATCGCGGATGCGTTCGGTGACTTCGCGGTAGAGTGCCGGATCGCGCGATGGTTTGCCAGTCTCAGGATCGCGCACATGGCAGTGGACAATGGCAGCCCCTGCCTTGGCTGCGTCGATGGCAGAGCTGGCAATCGCCTCGGGCGAGCGCGGCACATGCGGTGATACATCCTGCGTGCTGCCCGATCCGGTGACAGCACAGGTGATGAAGACCTCGCGGTTCATAGTCAGTGGCATTAAGGGTCTCCTTCTTTTCCACCATGCTATCAGGCTTGCGTCGCCTTGCTTGGCGATTTACGCAACCTGCATGACAGTTACCGAAAGCATTTTTACCCCTGCGGCGGATCGCTCACTGGATATCGCCGTGCTGGTCCTGCCGCGCGCATCGATACTGGAAGTGGCGTCAGTGCTGGACCCGTTGCGCAACGCCAACCGGCATCTGGGGGAGGAAGGGTTCCGCTGGCGTATCGTCTCTCCTTCGGGCGCGGACGTGGCGCTGACGTGTGGAATCGCCTTGCCTGCTATCGGGCCGCTGCATGCTGCAGTGGGCGCAGACGCGCTGATCGTCGTGGCAGGCTACAACCAGTCCGAGGTGGCGACCCGTCCTTTGATCGCGGACCTGCGCCGGCTAGCCGGGCGGTTCCGTGCGGTGGGCGCGGTCGATGCCGGACCCTGGGTTCTCGCGCGGGCGGGGCTGCTGGACGGACACCGCGCGACCGTGCATTGGGAAGATTTGGAGGATTTCGCCAGCGCCCATAGGGCCATTGATGTCGTGCCGGATCGCTTTGTCATTTCGCGCAATCGCTTTACGGCGGGCGGTGCTGCCCCTGCTGCCGATCTGATGCTGCATCTGATCGGCGCGCGCTATGGCGCGGCATTGGCCGGGCAGGTGGCGGCGTCGTTTCAATATGAACCGCAGTTCGACGGTAGTCGCCCGCAGCGCCCCGGCCTGCTGCCTGTGGTGGGGGATGCGCGGCTGGTGGGCGCGCTTGCCATGATGAACGCGCATCTGGAAGATGTCCTGCCGCTGGCCGTTATCGCCCGCGCCCAAGGGCTGGGCCTGCGCCGGATGGAACAGGTGTTTCGTGACGCGCTGGGGAAGGGGCCGGGGGCGGCCTATCTTGATCTGCGGTTGCAGATGGCACGCCGCATGGTCTCTGACACCGATCATTCGCTGCGCGACATCGCACTGCGCTGTGGTTTTGTCGATCCAACCAGTTTTTCCCGCGCCTTTCGTCGCAGATTCGGCAGTGCCCCTAGCCGGATCAGGACGTCGTGACGGGCGGCAATGCAACCTCGATCATCCGGGGGCCGGGCGCGGTCGCATCCAGATGTCCGGGTGTCGTGCAGGTATAAGGCAGACCACAGGCGCGGGCCAGGTCGGCAAAGGCAGGCGGGCGCGGGGTGCAGCCGAGGACCTGCGCACCTGCGGATTTCATAGCATCGGCGATCTCGCCAAAGCCCGCGTTGTTGAAGACGATAAAGGTGATATCGAGGTTCTCTTCCACCGCTGTCATCAGCTCGCCGGGCGCAAACATCAGCCCGCCGTCGCCGATCAGGCACAGGATGCGCGTATCAGGGGCCGCGACCGCCGCCCCGACCGCCGCACCCGTGGCATAGCCCAAGGCGCCATAGCCGGTGGCAGCATTGAACCAGCCGCGCGGTCGGTTGTGATCGTAATACATATTGCCTGCGTAGACCACTTGCGTGGAATCGCCGACCATGATCGCCCCCGGGCAAGTGGCCCGCAGGCTGTGCAACACGGCGATTTCATCGGCGTAGCCAGCAGGCAGGGCGGCGTGGGCGGCATCGCGCGTTGCTGCGGCACGGGCCGGGCCGTCCTGTGCAGGGGTGGCGCGCGACAGATGCGGCAGGATCGCGGCGACATCGCCTTGCAGCGTCAGCGCGGCGGAGTGGCGGGCGAGTTGGTCTGCGTCGATATCGATGCGGATCATCTGTGCCACGTCAGGAAAATCACCGTCGTCATACATATCGTAATCTGTCGGCCCCATTTCAGAGCCCAGCACCAGAACCTGATCCGCCGCGCGGATCAGGTCGCGCACCGGCGCAAGGCTGGGTGTGGCAGGCACCACCAGCTGATGCCCATGCATCAGCCCGCGCGCATTGGTGGTCAGGATCACCGGCGCACCCACCCGTTCGGCCAGCGCCTGTAATTCCGCGCCCGCATGGCGGCAGCCGCCACCGGCAAGGATCACGGGGGATTGCGCGCGCTCCAGCAAGGCATTGGCCTGCGTGACGTCGGGCAGGGCGGGAACTTGCACCGCGACGGGCTGTGGCGCATCGGGTGCCTCTGCCGCCATCAGATCGAGTGGGATCTGCAGATGCACCGGTCCACCGCGCCCGCTGGTCAGCGCGATGGCGATCTGGTCAAGGATCGCGGGCAGCTCATCCGGCTGATCCAGATGGAAGGCCGGGCCCAATGACTGGGTCATGGCTAGCTGGTCGGGCATTTCATGCAGATGGCCCAGCCCTTTGCCCAGACTATCGCGCCGGTTCACGCCGGAGATTACCAGCATCGGCACTGAATCTGCGCGGGCTTGCGCCATCGGTGTCAGGATATTGGTCAGCCCCGGTCCGGTGATCACCAGGGCCACGCCGAACCGGCCGGTCACCCGCGCATAGCCATCGGCCATGAAACCTGCGCCGGCCTCGTGCCTTGGGGTGATGTGCCGGATACCGGCATCCGGCAGGGCGCGGTAAAGCTCGATCGTGTGGACGCCGGGAATGCCAAAAATCACCTCGGTCCCCGTATGCTTGAGCCAGTCAACAAGGGTTTGGGCGACAGTTTTCATGGCTGATATCCTTTCGCGAAGCTGGCAATCCGGGCGCAGGCGTCGTGGGTATCATCGTCGCTGGCGTTCAACGCTAGGCGCAACCAGCCTTCAAACGCGACACCAAAGGAGGCCCCGGGCATCACCGCGACCTGCGTGGCGCCAAGCAATTCAAAAGCGAACGCCTGCGAATCGCCGTTCAACGCGCGGATATCCAGCAGCGCGAACATCCCCGCCTCGGGCCGGTGGACCCGCAACCCGGCGACCCCGTCCAAAGCATCATGGATAATACCGGCGCGATGGGCCATCCGTGCGGCCATCGCATGGGCGAGCGATGGCGGGCTGGCGACAGCCTCTGCCGTCATGTCGGCGATGAAAGGTTGCGATCCGAACAGCATGGTTTCCGATAAGGGCAGGGCGCGGGCGCAGAAATCAGCCGAGGCACAGACCCAGCCAGAGCGGAAACCCGGTGCGGCGTGGGATTTAGAGATCGAGGCGGTGACGATCACCCGGTCCTGATAGGCCGGGTTCGCCAGAGCGGAGGTGAAGACAGCATCATTATGCGTAATGCTGCCATAAACCTCGTCCGAGATCACCCACAGGTCGTGGGCTTCTGCCAAGGCGCAGATCGCGTCCAGATCGTCGGGGCCCAAGATCGCGCCGGTGGGGTTATGGGGCGTGTTCAGCATGATCGCGCGGGTCGCGGCGGTGACCTTTTCCGCGATATCGCTGGCTTGCAGGCGGAAGCCATGCGCGGGGTCCAGTGTCACATGGACCGGCACCGCACCGGCGGCGCGGATCAAGCCTTCGTAGGTGGCATACATCGGGTCACCAAGGATCACCTCTGACCCCGGATCGCAGATGGCCATCAGCACCAGAAACAAGGATGTCTGGGTGCCGGGCAGGCACAGGAACCTTTCAGTCCCGATATCACGCCCTGTCAGGCTGCTGTACTTGTCCGACAACGCCGCCAACAACGCAGGTTCACCGCGCCCGTTGGAATAACCGGTGCGCCCGGCTTGCATCGCGCGTGTGGCGCTTTGGATCAGGGTATCGGGTGTCGGCACATCAGGTTCGCCGATGGTCAGGTTAATCACCTTCTCACCTGCCGCAATCCGCGCATTGGCAGCGGCGCTGAGCGCCCATTTATCCGAGCCCATCCCGGCAAGACGGGTGGTCACAGCGGCATAATGCATCACTTACTCCGGTAGTTTGAGGTCGAGAAGGCGGCCAAAGGCGCGGATCGCTAGGCTGCGCATCTCGCCGGTCGCAAATTGGTCGGGCAGGACGGAGGCTTCGATCCAAAGCCCGTCAAGCAGCGCATTGCCCGCGATGGCAAGGCTGCGGGTCGTGGCTGGATCGCAAGGCTGGTCCATTGCGCGCAGCGCATCGACAATCATGGCTTCCAGCCGATTGCGGAACGCCAGATAGGTGCGTTCATGCACCGCGCGCATCGCCGCATCACGCGGGACCAGCTGCATCGATGCCGCCCATAGCGCCACGGCGCGCGGATCGACGACGGGTGGCGTGACCGCATTGGCAACAAACCCGGCCAGCCGCGCCACAGGATCGGCGGGCGGATCGTCAAGGGCGGCGGCACTGGCCTCGGTCAACCGGGTCATCAGGGTTTCATGGGCGGCTGCGACCAGCTCTTCTTTGGTGTCGAAGTAATGTTTGATCAGCCCCGGTGTGACGCCTGCCTTCACTGCAATCGCGCGGACGGTGGCCGCCTGCGGCCCGCCTTCGGCGATGCAATCCAGCGTGGCATCGATCAGCGCCGCGCGCCGCGCCTCTTCGCCCTCGCGCTTGAAGGTGCGGCGGGGGGTCATGCGCGCAGGACCGGACGGGTCAGGCAGGTCGGGCCGCCTTCACAAGCGATACAGAGCGCGTCACCCGTAAAGACCTGCACGTTGCAACCGGCGTTTTCCATCAGGGCGCGAGTTTTGGGGAAACCATCGACCATCACCACATCGCGTGGGTGCAGAGTCAGCACATTCAGGCTCAGCCCGCCGGACGCCATGAACTCATCCTGCGGCGCATGCAGCAGGGTCCAGCCACGCGCGACCATCTCTGCCCAAAGCGCATAGGGTAGCAATGGCGCGTGGATCAGCGCGATATCGGGGCCAAGCGGGGACACCAGAGACATCAGATGCAGACAGGCCTCTGGTCCGGTCCAATAGGGCAGGTCATAGGCATGGACGGTGATGTCGTAAGGGCGCAGGACATCGGCCAGCGCATCAATCCCCGCCTGATTGGTGCGCACCCCACGCCCCACGGCAAGGGTCTGCGTATCAAGCCAGAAACAATCGCCCGATTCCACTGTCGCATCGCCGGTCAGCTGGCCGATCACCGGCACACCGATGGATTCGTAAAAGGTGGCATGCATGTCAGGTTCGGCCGTGCGCAGTGCCTTGCCCATGTTCAGGATCACGGCACCATGACGGGTTACAAATGACGGGTCCTGCACAAAGACGGCATCGGACAAGCCGTCATCATGGGATGGCATCCAATGCACCTCTGCTCCGCTGGCGGTCACGATCCGGGCCAGTTCTGCGTGCTGGATTTCCGCGCGCGCTGCGTCAAAACCCGGCCCGTAGTGCCAGTCTTTCGGATCAGCCTTGGCCATGGCAACACCGGGTGCGCGCATGATCACGGCGGCAAGGGGCTTTGATCGATCTTCGGCACCAAATTGCATGGCAAACCTATCTGCTAAAATTATACACTTGAATAATTGCGCGAATTTTGACCAGATACAATGACAATAATGTTGCCGTGCCATTTCCTGCGACGCAGCCTAAACAAATGCGGTGCCAGACTGGCGCGGTGCGATCATCAAGAGGTGCAAGCAGCACCCGTATGTTCAACAACAAGGAGAGAAAACAATGAAAAAACTGACCCTTATGGCAACGACTGCCTTCATCGCCGTCGCAGGTATGGCGCAGGCTGACCAAGTGCGGATCGGGATCGCTGCTGAACCCTACCCACCTTTCACCTCACCCGATTCCGCAGGCAATTGGGTCGGTTGGGAGGTCGAGGTGATCGAGGCTGTCTGCATCGCAGCGGAGCTTGATTGCGTACTGACCCCGACCGCCTGGGATGGGATCATCCCCGCGCTGCTGTCAAACCGGATCGACGCGATTATGACCTCGATGTCCATCACGGCGGACCGGCTGGAAACGATTGATTTCTCTGACCCCTATTATAACACCCCCACCGTGATCGTCGGCCAGCGTGACATGGAAATGGACGCGACGCCCGAAGGTCTGGCAGGTTTAGTGCTGGGTGTGCAGGTATCGACTATCCACCAGACCTACGCGCAGACCTACTTTGAGGGTACCACTGAACTGCGCCCCTATCAGACCCAAGACGAAGCCAATCAGGATCTTGCCGCCGGCCGGATCGATGCGACACAGGCCGACAGTTTGGCAATGGATGATTTTCTGTCAAGCGATGCCGGTGCCTGTTGCGAGGTGAAAGGTGCCGTGGAGATGGATGAAGATATCCTGGGCTCTGGCGTTGGTGCCGGTCTGCGCAAAGGCGATGATGAGTTGCGCGAGGCGATCAATGCGGGCATCGCTACGATCCTCGAAGATGGCACCTATGACGAGATTACGGCGCGCTATTTCGCCACCTCGATCTATGGCAATTAAGCCCGGCTGACGGGTGTTGGACTGGCTCTATACCCTCTGGCCGGGGCTGGAAACATCTCTCGGCCTGTTGTCCCTCCAGCCGCCGGGCTGGGGGGCTAATCTGTTGCGCGGGGCATGGGCCAGTCTGCAGATCGCGCTGGGGGCTTTTGCGCTGGGGCTGGTGATCGGCACTTTTGGCGCGCTGGGCAAGTTGCATGGGGGGGCGGTTACGCGCGATCTGCTGTCGGTCTATACAGTCGTGGTACGCGCGGTGCCGGAGCTGATCCTGATCCTGATCCTGTACTACGCGGGCACTGATCTGCTTAATCAGGCCTTGCAGGCGATGGGCCAGCGGCCTGTCGAAATATCGGGCGTGGTGGCGGGCATCGCGGTGCTGGGCATTGTGCAGGGCGCCTATGCGACAGAAGTTCTGCGCGGTGCTATCCAATCCGTGCCGCGCGGTCAGCATGAGGCTGCGCGCGCCTATGGCATGGGTTCCGTGCAGACACTCCGGCGCGTCACATTCCCCGCGATGTTGCCTTTAGCCTTGCCGGGCCTGTCTAACCTCTGGCTGATCGCGACCAAGGATACCGCCCTGTTGGCGATCGTCGGCTTTGCCGAACTGACGCTGGAAACAAGGCAGGCGGCGGGGTCCACGCGGGCCTATTTCACCTTCTTCCTTGCGGCGGGGGCGCTCTATCTCTCGATGACCCTGCTGTCAGGCCGCATCTTCGCCTGGATCGAAGCGCGCTATAGACGCGGGCAGGTGCGGCAATGACGCGGGCCAGGCTGGCGCAGGAAATTTTCGTTCCGCACCGTCTGGTGATGATTGCGTTGGCGATTGGTCTGGTGGTCTGGGCTGCGATGGCGATGCGCTGGCACTGGATCCCGCGCTATTACGATCTGGCACTGCAAGGGCTGTGGCGCACCATCTGGCTGCTGGGCTTAAGCTGTCTGATCGGTTTCATGCTGGCGGTGCCCTTGGGGCTGGCACAGGCGGCGGGGCCGCGTATTCTTGCCGCCCCGTCGCGCGCCTTTTGCACTGTGATCCGGGGCACGCCGATCCTGTTGCAACTTTGGCTGATCTATTACGGCGTGGGCAGCTTGTTTCCGCAATTTCCATGGATTAGGGAAAGTGAGCTTTGGCCTTATCTGCGGCAGGCTTGGCCTTATGCATTGTTGGCCTTGTCGCTGAGTTTCGCAGGCTATGAGGGCGAGGTGATGCGCGGTGCGTTCAAATCCGTCCCCGGCGGCCAGCTAGAGGCTGCAAGGTCCATGGGCATGAACCGTTTCGCAATTTTCCGCCGGATATGGTTTCCGCAAGCCGTGCAACGCGCCTTGCCCACCTTGGGCGGTGAAACCGTGCTGCAACTCAAAGCCACGCCATTGGTCGCGACGATCACGGTCATTGATATCTATGCCGTCGCCAGCCGCGTGCGGCAGGATACATTCATTATTTATGAACCGCTGCTCCTGCTCGCCGTGATCTATATGATGATCGCGGGGCTATTGGCGCTGGCTTTCAAGCTGCTGGAACAGCGGTTCAATCGCGGGATGGTCGGTTAAGCCTCATGCCAAGGGCGGTCGCCTTTGGCATCCTTGACGCGTGTCGGCAGGCCGATCCGGTCCAGAAGGCCCAGCAGCGGCTTGGGGTCGAGTTCTTCGACATTCATCATCACGCCATGATCATAAGTGCCATCAGCGATCAGCATCGCCACGGCCACAGGCGGCACACCGGCGGTGTAGGAAATGCCCTGACTGCCCACCTCGGCATATGCCTCTTCATGGTCGGCGACGTTGTAGACGAAAACCTCGACCTCTTGGCCGTCCTTGGTGCCTTTGACGAAATCACCGATGCAGGTCTTGCCGGTATAGCCGGGGGCAAGGCTGGACGGGTCGGGCAACACGGCTTTGACGACTTTGAGCGGCACGACCTCGAGCCCTTCGGCAGTGGTGACGGGCTGTTCGGACAACAGGCCGAGGCTTTGCAGCACGGTAAAGACGTTGATGTAATGATCACCAAAGCCCATCCAAAACCGGATATCGGCATCGGGGTAATTGGCGGCCAGCGAATGGACCTCGTCATGACCGGACAGATAGGCCTTTTGCTTGCCCACCACAGGCAAGTCCCATTCCTGTCCAACTTCGAACATCTTGTTTTCCTGCCACGCGCCTTGCTGCCAGCTATAGACCGTGCCGGTGAATTCGCGGAAATTGATCTCGGGGTCGAAATTGGTCGAGAAATACTTGCCGTGACTGCCTGCATTGATATCGACGATATCGATTGAGGTGACGTCATCCATGAAGGTATCGGCGGCGAAACGGGCAAAGGCATTGACCATGCCGGGATCAAAGCCCGCGCCCAGAATGGCCGTCACACCCGCCGCCTCGCAGGCATCGCGGCGTTTCCATTCGTAATTACCATACCAGGGCGGGGTTTCGCAGATCTTGGCGTGGTCTTCATGGATCGCGGTGTCGATATAGGCAGCGCCGGTGTCGATGCAGGCCTGCAGCACCGACATGTTCACGAAAGGCGCGCCGACATTGATCACGATCTGCGCGCCGGTTTCGGTGATCAGCGCGGCCACGGCGGCACTGTCCATCGCGTCGATTTCGTGCGCGGCAAAGACGCCATCCTGCTTCATCGCGGATTTTTCATGCACAGAGGCGATGATCGCATCACATTTCGCGATGGTCCGACTGGCGATATGAAGGTCCCCCAAAAGGTCATTATTCTGCGCGCATTTATGCGCCACAACCTGGGCGACGCCGCCAGCGCCAATGATCAAAACGTTACCCTTCATCGTCATTTGTCCTTTCTTCGCATGCGTCAGGACAGGGCTGCCGCAAAATCGTCATACGTAAATTCCTTGACCGGGCGGATCGTGCCATCCAATTCACGGATCGCAATGCCCGGCATCTTCACTCCGTTAAACCAGTTCTTTTTAACCATTGTGTAACCGGCTGCGTCCTGAAACGAAATCCTGTCCCCGGCTTGCAGCGGCACATCAAAGCGGAATTCGCCAAAGATGTCGCCCGCCAGGCAGGATTTGCCGCAGATCATCCATTCCTGATCGCCCTTGTTGGGGCTGATCCTTGCAGGCTGACGATAAATCAGGAGATCCAGCATATGCGCCTCGATCGAGCTGTCGACGATGGCAAGGTTCTTGCCGTTGAACATCGTGTCGAGCACGGTCACTTCCAACGTGGCGGTGCCGGTGATCGCGGCCTCACCGGGTTCGAGGTAGACCTGCACGCCGTAAGTTTCGGCAAAGCCTTTTAGCCGGGCCGCGAAATCGGACAAGGGGTAATCCGGCCCCGTGAAATGGATGCCGCCGCCAAGGCTGACCCAATCCATCCTGTGGATGATCGCGCCGAAACGATCCTCGATCAGGCACAACATTTCATCAAAGCGCGCGAAATCATCGTTTTCGCAATTGTTGTGGAACATCAGGCCGCTGATCTGATCCGCGACTTTTGCGATCTCCGCCGGATCATGTTCGCCCAAGCGGCTGAAGGGGCGCGCCGGGTCAGCCAGATCGAATTCCGAGGTCGAGACACCAGGATTGACCCGCAACCCTCTGACATGACCTGCGGCGACATCGGCGAATTTCGTCAACTGCCCGATGGAATTGAAAATGATCTTGTCGGAATGCGCCAGTACATCCGTGATCTCATCATCGCCGTAAGCCACGGAATAGGCATGGGTCTCGCCGGGGAATTTCTCATGACCCAGGCGCACCTCGAACAATGATGACGATGTCGATCCGTCCATATATCGGGCCATCAGGTCAAACACCGACCATGTCGCGAAACATTTCAACGCCAGCAGCGATTTCGCGCCGGATGCTTCACGCAGCCAGGCGATCTTTTCCATGTTCGCCAACAGCTTGGATTCGTCGATCAAGTAATAAGGTGTTTGCATCGCGCCATATCCATCAAGCCAAGGGAACCCAGCCGTTGTATTTCAGGCTGCGGTCAATTCACCCGGCACATATCTTGCTTTGCGCGGTTTCGAAAGCCCGGGTGGCCAAAAACAGCGTGACAGTTGTGTGTCAGATCCGTTGTGTGCCGGAACCGGAATCGGCGGCGGGATTTGTTAGCGAGTTTGCACCATCTCGTATCTCAAGTCCCCATGCCGCAGAGGTTTTCACAAGTTCAGCGTAAAGACCGGGAAAGGCGGGGTGCGTCCGGCCAAGGTCACGTAGCTGCCAGTAATCATCTGTCAGGCTATAGAGTTGTGTGGTCCCGTCGACATACCGGATTAGACGATAATCATCCTTGCGGATTGACACATTGTCAAAAAAGAATGTGGGGATCGTCTGCACGTCTCTGCCTTCACCCTGCAGATACGGTTTCAGGCTTCGCCCGACACTGTCCGCAATCTCACCAAGGCCAAGCAGATCAAGGATCGTCGGCCCGATATCTATCATGCTGATCGGGTCCTTCACGTCGTGGGCCGCTGCGCCGGGCAGATGGATGATCAACGGCACATGCGCGACCTGTTCCCACAGCGTGCTTTTCTGAAGTCGGTCCTTGTTGCCAAGGTGGAATCCGTGATCGGCCAGAATGACGACAATCGTATTGTCGGCATGCTTCGACGCTTTGAGCGCGCGCCATACCCTTCCGAGTTGAGCGTCAACAAGTGAATAGGCAGAAAAATAATTGCGGACACTTTTTTTCCACCAATGGGTGCGACCCCGTTCCAGTGCGGAATTCTTTGGAAATTTCTCATCCGCGTAACTGTTGCTGTCATAGCCCGAAGTCCAGTCCTCTGGTTGCCTGATCCGGCGCAGGTCGTACATTTCCTTGAACCGGGCCGGTGTCGCAAAGGGAACATGCGGGCTGTGAAACCCCACCTCGCGGTAGAACGGCCCGTCATCATCATAGCTTTCCAGAAAAGCGATGGCCGAATCCGCTGATCTGGTGTCGTAGAACAGATCGTCATCTTCATCCGAAACGGTGGCCAACCCGTCCTTAAACCCCCCGAAAGACACCGTCTGGACCGGTCGTTGAAGCCGGTAGGCAAAGTCTTTCTGTGCGTCCGAGTAAAGCACATCATGCACCTGTTTGGGCAAAGGCGCGTGGCCATGGTGCACCTTGCCCCCCGAAGAACAAAAATAGCCATTCTCCTTCAGACGATAGGGCCACATGATTTGTGGATCGTGCCGTTCAAAGACATTATCCTTATTGGCAAAGACACCCAGCTGATGGGTCGTCTTGCCCGACATGAAGCTTGACCGCGCAGGGTTGCAGACGGTTGCCGGGCAATAGGCCGAACTGAATGCACTCGAAACGCTGCAGATCTCGTCCAGATTGGGGATTTTTAGCGGTTCACCAAACAAGGTCTTGTAGGGCCAAGGGGCGACGGCATCATCAAAACTGATAAACAGAACATTTGTCTTCTTGACCATCTACATACCCATTCCCATCAACAGGACAGAAGCGAAGCGCGCGATGGCACGGTCCCTGAACTTGCTTTATTTTGATAGCACAACACGCCAAGGACACACGCAAAAACGTTTCCTCGGTGGGTCAAAACGCGAATCGCGACCTTGGGTCTCAAGGCCGCGGTTCATTGTTGCTGTGGCCAGTCGCAGACTTAGGGTTGGGTCGTCGGCGCTGCAGGGTCAGCAGGTGTTCCCGGGTCAGCCGGTACACCCGGATCTGCCGGTGCCGCAGGGTCCATGGCCGGATCAGTGGTCGTCATCGGATCAGCAGTACTCCCCGGTGGAATCTCACCTTGCTGCTGCGTCCCAGTCCCCTGCATGGTATTGGTCGTGGTCGTTCTGTTTGGCGTCATGAAAACAAAAAGCAGGATGGCCAGAACCACGACAACAGCTGCGCCGATCATGATGTTGCGGCGGCCCTGGTCCGGGTTTTTGTTGTGCGGTGGTGGCATGTCATGTGGTGGCATATCGTTGTCCTTTAATCTGTGGCGATGAGTGAAGCACCCGTCGTCCGTTCTCGTTTGTAAAAAGCGGCCGCGCAAGAAAGCGGGTTAAGCGCTTTTAGAGGTCGCTTGTTGCGATGCAGATTTCTTCCATCTGCTCTTCCGACAAGGCAATGACCGTCGGTGGGGTCTCGTCGATCATCATCCCGTCGGTCCCGGCAGCACCCATGTCTTCAGTGGTGCCAACTCCTGTATCGCCAGATATGGCAGGCTCTGACTCCAGCGGCGTGGTGGCTGCGGGATCGACGGACATCTCCGTCTCTGTATCCAAGGCTGGATCGGTTTCCGCTTCGATTCCGACATCGCCACTGTCTATCGCGGGGGTGGATGTGTCAGCCATATCGTCGACAGCAGTGTCGATATCCGTGCCGTCGCCGTTCATCGTATCGGATTGTTCCATCAGCAACTCACAGTCACGTCGGATGATCTCCTGATCTGCGTCGGACAGGGTTTCCCACTGCGTCGCGATTTCCGTTTCAGGGCGGACCGTCGTACCGTCCTGCTCCAGCAGTGCAAGGCTCAGGGTCGTTGGCCAGTCATTTCCAAACGAACCAGATGTCATGCCGGTTTCCATGTTTTCGGCAGGTGCCTGCGCATCCGTCGTCTGCGCGAGAGCGGTGCCAGCTGCAAGCTGGGCTGCCAGCGTCATTGTCAGTATCGTGTGCTTCATCTGCGTCTCCAGGTTGATAGGGGGCCGGCTGTGTCGAAGGTTGCCTGCCCGTCGTGAGTGATGTTCTTCCAACTGACCTACCGCCGGATCGTTCCAGGGATGGCCGGGAGCACAGATCCGTCGGCAGGATCTTGCGGGTTCAAATCAGATTGCGGCCGGAACACATCCGGCTTTCAGGTGTTCAGAACACATGAAAACTGAAAGGATGTCCCAATGGATAACGACGATATTGCCCAGTTTTGGGAACGGCTGAAGGCGATCAATGCAGGCTTTCTTGGCACCCAAAGCGGCTCGGCACGGATGGTACCAATGTCGCATACGCTGTTGGACGGTGACGCAACAATATGGTTCATCACCGCCCGTGACACTGATCTGGCCAAGGCCGTCGAACAGGGCAGTGCGGATGCATCCTACATCGTCGGGGAAGGTAGCGAAGGCCTTTATGCCGCCATCCATGGCGAACTCGTCCGGAACAACGACCCTGATCTGCGCGATGCGTTATGGTCGACGGCTGTGGACAGTTGGTTTGAGGGCGGCAAGGAAGACCCGCAAGTCTGCGTGCTGGGTCTGCGTCCCGCCCGCGCTGAAATCTGGCTCACCACAACCTCTGGGCTGAGCTTTGCCTATAACATCCTCCGTGCACAGGTTACCGGCAAGCGACCCGATATCGGCAGCCATGGCGAAGCGTCTGGTGCAGAATTGGCGCAATCGCGCGCAGCCTCGTGACGGGTCACCCCGAAAACGTCACGGAATTCGAGCGCGCCCGTCTGGCTGAGGCCATCGGGCGCGCGATCTCGGCGCGCTCTGAGACCGGCAAATCCGGCATTGCAGCCGCGGTGTTGCGCGATGGCCGCGTCATCTCCGAAGCGGAAAATGAAGTGCATCTGCAATCCGACCCGACGCGCCATGCAGAAATGGTGGCGATCCACCGCGCGGCACAGGCGCTGGATACGACAGATTTGTCTGGCTGCGTTCTGATCTCGACCCTGCAGCCATGTGAAATGTGCCTGTCCGCAATGCGTTTCGCAGGCATTGACCGGGTGATCTTTGCCGCGACGAAAGCCAATGTCGCGCTCAAGTATTTTGCGTTTCCACATCTGGAGATCGATGATTTTCAGCGCGGTGATTTTGTCGCCATAGGCGGCGTGGATGAGCACCGCATCCTGCATCTTTACGCACACGGAACGGAGTAGGGCCATGCCACAGCTTTTATCGATTCTGGAAACCGCCCTCTACGTGGCGGAGCTTGATCGCGCGGCGACCTTTTATGAAGACGTTATGGGCTTGAGGAATGTTTTGCATGCAGATGACCGTATGCGCGCCTATAGCGTCAATCAGCAAAGCGTTCTTTTGTTGTTCATCCGCGGTGGCACAACCGAACCCGTAGAGACTGGCGGTGGCGTGATTCCGCCGCATGATGCTTCTGGGCAGATCCATATGGCCTTCGCGATAGCCCCCGAGACGTTGGACGCTTGGCGCGCACGATTAGCGGATCACGCGGTGACCATCGAAGGTACTTCAGATTGGAAACGCGGCGGACACAGCCTTTATTTCCGCGATCCTGATGGCAACTTACTTGAACTCGCCACGACCCCGGGGCTTTGGAAGGGGTTCTGAGTTGTAGCTATCTTCTGAAGGAACGAAACCCGCGACCAGTAATGCACCAATGACTTTCACACCTCTCAGTGCGTAACGCAGTACCTTGCTGCCCGGAGAACAAAGGCCGCGATGCGCTATCCTACCAGCCACGTTGCAGCGTTTAACTAATGGCCCGGTCCCGGCACCTCGTCAGAAGTGCTGAATTTTCTGACCGACGACGAAAGCAAGGGGCCTAGTTATGGGGGATCGTTTTTGACTGCGCGCCGGGATGCGACATACTCTATCGCTGAATTTGCTGAGCGCTACGGGCGGCGCGATGAGTGGCCCCGCGGCCGCCGACAGACTGACAAGCAACCTGACCCGCGTTTTGCGCTCTCTGCGGTACAACGATGGTTGCGTATCGACCTTCTGCGGCAGGCTGGAACCCGCGCTTCTTTTTCGACTGGGCTGGAACGACTTGCGATGATGCGGGTTGTTGTCGCAGGGCGTGAAAGCGCCAGAACACTGGACTCTGCGACGGGCCGGGACGCGCGTCGCAGTCTTATTCCCGGAAAGGTCAAACCAATGACAAATGAAGAAGATACAAAGACATCATTCAACCAGAAAACGGCAAAATCTCAGGTCAGCAGCGTCGCTTCTGACATCAAGGAAGCCGCATCGCAAAAGTTTGACGAAACGGTCAGCGAGGTACGTTCCAAGGCTGACCATACGAAATCGGATGTTGCTGGCGAAGTCAAAGGCGTCGCCGATGCCCTGCGCCGTGCTTCAGATGAAATGCGCAGCGGATCGGCACAGGAAAGGACACTGGGGCAGATATCCAGCAGCCTTGCCGACGCATCCGATCAGATCCGCGACAAGGATTTCGGCGAGATCGTCCAGATGGCCAGCAAGGTCGCCCGCGATAACCCGATCCTGTTTCTGAGCGGCGCAGCCCTGCTTGGCTTCGCGGCCAGCCGTTTCGCCAAGGCCACGCGCGATCATCAGGAGCGTTTCGCGGACCGCGGTTTTCCCGAAGGGGATAGTCAGGCGAGCGCCGATGTGGATGAGGGAAACTTCAACGCACAGCCGATGCCTGCTGTGCCATCATGAATACCGAACGCCCGAAATCCACAGGTGAGCTGATGTCGGCAATTATGACCCATGTCAGTAACCTTGTCCGCAAGGAAGCTGATCTGGCCCGCGCCGAAGTCGCAGCAAGCTTCAAAAAAGCCATAGCATCCCTCGCGGCCATGGCAGTTGCGTTGGTCCTGGCGATCACCGGCCTGAACGTTGCAGCGGCATCTCTTGTCGCTTTCTCCGTAAGGGCAGGACTGTCGCCGCACTGGGCACCGGCCGTTGTCGGCGCGGGCTTTCTTGTGATCGCGCTGATCATCTTCGCCATCGCCAAATCCTCACTCACCAAGATCGGCTTCGTGCCGACCCGAACCGCGCGCAGCGTCCAGCGTGATGCCGCAGCCATAAAGGAAACTTTCCATGACAAATAATTCACCCACCGCAGATGAAATCGAACGCGACATCGCTGGCGAACGCGCCGCGCTCAGCGACACGATCAACGACCTGCAAGACAAGTTTTCCGTCAATACCATAGTCAGTGACATCAACGACATGGTCCGTACCCAAGGCGGGGATCTGGGCAGAACCATCTCTGACACCATTGCCCGCAATCCCACCGCTGTGGTGATGACCACTGTCGGACTTGCTTGGCTGTTTCTGGGGCAGGGGCGCAACAAGTCAACGAAAGCCCGCACAAAGTCGGAGACCGATTGGTACGACAACAGCCGGAAGTCTAAGCATGGTGACTTTGGCGGTCAGGATGCGCAGATTTCCACCACGCCAGAAAATGTGATGGAGAAGATCCGTGCCTCTGCCGCGCGCGTAGGTGTTGCGGCGTCTGACCTTACCGAACGATTGTCTCACGGGATCGAAGACCTTTCCGAAGAGGCGAAATCCCGCGTGCTGGCCGCCCGTCACGCCGCATTCGAGGCACGCCAGACGTCGCAGGAAACTCTGAGAAAAGGCAGACAGGCCGCATCGGGCCTGTTTGACGACCAGCCGCTAGTCGTGGGGGCCTTGGCCGTCGCAGCAGGTGCCGCGATCGGTGGCCTATTACCGCATACCAAGGTCGAAGATGACGCTATGGGTGCCGCCAGCGATGATCTTTACGCCAAGGCGCAGCAAATCTATCGTGAAGAACGGGCCAAAGCCATCGCCGCCGCGAAGATTGCCGCAAACGATGTCAAAGACGAGATCAAGAATGTGGGCGCCGATCTTGAAGGCTTGTTGCCCGAGGACAAAAATATCGGCGAGGTCATCGCAGACCGCACCGCAGATGCCGCCAAACGCGTCATCGGCCATGCAAGCGAGGCTGCCGGCGGTAAGGCCAAAGGTGATACGCAAGCGTGACGATAACAAGGGCGGGCAATCACGCCCGCCCTTCCTAGACCGGTGATCGGTTTGGCGGAAGAGCCGTGCTGCGCCACGCTTGGCGTCGGTATTCACAGCATACAAAGACGGATAAGGTGAGAGGTTGGACTTCTCACTTTAGAGATATTATGTAATAAAAACAGTTACTTGGATGGCTGCCAGATCTATCTTTGTAGCAGTTTTTGTAGCACGACTTGTATCTAAATTGCCACGGCAGACGCTAGATACTCATCGAGGTCGTGCTGCGCTCCGAAGCGCGAACCAGAATGTTGCCTCGCCATGGTTGAATGACCTCGACCCGAAGGGGCGTCGGCCCCTTCCTGCGTTTGGTTTAACCAGACTGTTCCCTCGAGAGCCCCATCGTCGCATCGCTATAATTGAAGCAAGCAGTTCAACGAGTTCTGTGATGTCTAGCGAAAGCAAACACCCGATGGTAAAACACCCCCACGCAGAAACCCGGCTCGCAAAACTTGTCGAGAGAAGAACGCTCGAATTGCGCCCCCGCAAGCAGCAAAACGAGATTGCCGCCGAGGCTGGCTTTGCAAATCCGAACATGGTTTGGATGTTGAAATCCGGCGCTACAAAACTTGCATTGGACAGGGTGCCGGCGCTGGCGCGTGCATTGGAATGCGATCCGAGGCTACTCTTCAGGCTTGCGCTTGAACAGGATGGCTATGCCACGACAGCACTTGCTGTTGAGGATGTTTTCGGGACGATTGTCTCCAAAAACGAAACCGCTTGGCTGAAGGAGCTACGCGATGCAAGCGGGCATAGCGACCCAACTTTGACGGTTCGTTCTCGCGCTGCGTTTCGTGCGATCTTCGGTAAATGACCGGCGCAGGTGTTGTGGTAAAGGCCCAGAAAAAGCCATCCATGTTTTCCGCAAATGAGAGGGCCTGGGTCGAGTTTATCCGGGGGATAGAACCGGATCGTGATCCTGGTTCCACCCTTGCGGCAGTGCAAGCGCTTCGCGAGGTGTTGGGGTATCGTTAGTGTGAACTGTGGGCGCCATCGTCGTTTTAAGCCTCTGTGCAGTTGCATGGCGGCGCTGTTGCCAATGGCGATCTGGGGCGGTCCTGCGGTCGCGGGCTTTGCTTGGCCGATGATCGCAGGCGTGGTGATTGCGACCGCATCCTCGTTGTTCGTTGCGGGACCAGTATTGGCTTGGCTCGCGGCACGAAGCACAGACCTGCCGCAGAGCAATGCACTGCAGAAACCAAATTAAGCAACACATGCGCCGAGGTTTGTGAAAACTCCGGCGTATGGTCCCTGTGGAGAGGGACGATGTTGCGGCGATCGTAGGGATGCGGGACGGCCAAGCAGGGATCGGTATATTGTCAGGCTTTTGTTTAAGTGTGCCGTCATCATTCTGCAGTTGCTCGTCCTAGTTTGAACGAATAAATATTAATGACTTCGTCAGCACTATATTGCGGAGTTACTGTCACCCATATCGCCTGCGAAGGGTTGGCAGTTCGGCGAACATTTGGATAGCGCTATTCCTATCTGCCTAACGATATTCAAGGCGATACTCGGTATTTGAATGGCCGCTTCCGAGATAGTTGAAATTAATGGTGCGCAACGCAGCGAATGTCCGGAACCCGCCGTCCACGTCGGTGATGCCGCAACCGCGAACGGTTATTACGCAGATGCAGAGAACGGCAGTAAGGTCCCGCACTTCCGCCACCTGCCACCTGAAAATGCTGCACGATTCACGAACGACCGGTTCGGTGACGCTGCAATGCAGCTGCCGACCAGGCGGCGAGTGTCCGGTAAGCGCCGGTGTGTCACAACTAGAGACAATCAGCCTTGTTTTATAAGATCTTTGACGGCAATGATGCCTGCCTTTCCGTTGACAAGAACAAGCTCGCCGCCGAACCAACCTGCGACAACCGAATTGATGGCGATTACAAGGACCATCAACCCCAGCAAAATATGGAAACGGCGAACAGGGGTTGCACGAATAGCGAGTAGTTGCGGCATGGTGATCTCAGCGCTGTTGGGAATGCCGTTGTTCGCGAGAGCTGCCGTGAGCCGCTAAAAAGAACGTCTCTATCTTCGGGTAGTCACAATGGTTCCGCCGGTGATCTCCTCAAGCCAATGCAGAAATACCGCCAGCCGCCGCAGGCCGGAGGCTCGGACGAGATACAGTGCGGAAATTTGGAGGGGCGGGATGTCGAGTTGACCTGGAAACAGCTCGATCACCCTGCCTTCGGCGATGTCGCTGTCGATCATGAAGTCTGAGAACCGCGCCACTCCCAGACCGCCAAGAACCAGCTGCCGCACCGCCTCGCCATTGGCGGCGGTGACTGAGGTGGGCAGCATGACCGGATCAGGCACCCCGCGAAAGCGCAGCGTGTTGATATGGGCGGGGGCGGCAAAGCGCACCTGTTGCAGGCGCAAAAGGTCACCCGGTTTGCCTGGATGCCCATGCCTGTCGAGATACCCCGGCGCCGCCACTAGCCGCCATTCGGCCGTTCCAAGGCTGCGGGCCAAGAGGTCGCTGTCCGGCAGCGGCCCGAAGCGGATCGCGACATCGGCATGGGCGTCGATCAGATCGACGATGCGGTCGGTCATGTCCAGCGTTAGCTCAATCTGCGGATAGCGGGCGTGGAATTCGGCCAGGCGCGGGGCGATGACATGCAGCACGAAGGGCACCGGCGCATTCACCCGCAGCGGCCCACGCGGCGCGCGACTGCCAGTTGCGATGTCCGCCAGCGCCTCGGTCCGGGTCAGGATTTCGCGCGCAGCCTCCAGCAGATCGCGCCCTTCAGGCATCATCTCGATCCCGCGGGTGGAGCGGCGCAGCAGCGTCACGGCCAGCTGCGCCTCCAGCCGCGTCACGGTCCGACTGAGGGTCGAAGGCGCAACGCCAAGACGGCGTCCGGCCTCGGCAAAGCCGCCATCCTCAATCACCGCGACAAAGGCAGCAAGATCACCCGTTTGTGGTAGCTTTTGCGTCATGCGCAAAGGGCCTTTTCAATACTGACCGTTCACGCAAAGGCTAGAGCCTGCCATCTGTCTGGTCGAGTGAAATCGACAACCAAGGATATTTCCATGCCCCTCGCCCTTTGGGCGCTGATGATCAGCGCATTTGCCGTCGGCACGACCGAGTTCGTGATCGTCGGTCTGCTTCCCACCATCGCAACCAGCCTTGGCGTGTCTCTGCCGTCAGCTGGGCTGCTGGTCAGCCTCTATGCCCTTGGCGTCACCATCGGCGCGCCGGTGCTGACCGCACTGACGGCACGTCTGCCGCGCAAGTCACTGCTGCTGGCGCTGCTCGCGCTGTTCATCGCGGGCAACGCCTTTGCCGCCGTCGCACCCGGATACAACAGCCTGCTCGCGGCCCGCTTCATTACCGGGCTGGCGCACGGGGTGTTCTTCGCCATCGCCTCGACCATCGCTACAAACCTGGTAGCGCGGGAGAAGGAAAGCTCAGCCATCGCGATGGTCTTCATGGGGCTGACCGTGGCGCTGGTCACCGGCGTGCCGCTCGGTACTTGGATTGGGCAGGTCTTCGGCTGGCAATCGACCTTCCTCGGGGTCGTGGTCCTCGGTGTGATCGGGTTGGTCGCCAGTGCGGCGCTTGTGCCCGCGAATATGCCACAATCGACGCCCCCAAGCCTGAGGGCACAGTTTCAGGTGCTGACCTCGCCGCGACTGTTGCTGGTCTATCTGATCACTGCAATTGGCTATGGTGGCAACTTCGTGGCCTTCACCTATCTGGCACCGATGCTGACCGAAGTGACGGGCATGACCGCCGGTTCGGTCAGTCTGATAATCCTGCTCTATGGTGCCTCGGTTGCAGCAGGCAACATCTTGGGCGGCAAAATGGCCGACCGCATGGGGCCGGTGCCTGCGCTGACGCTGATCTTTGCCGGCTTGGCGCTAATACTGGCCGCCCTCGGCGCGGTGCTGACACACCCGATTCTGGCGATAGCGGTGGTCGGACTTTGGGGCGGCTTTGCCTTCGCCAATGTGCCACCGCTGCAATCCTACGTCGTGCAGATTGCCCGCGAGGTCAGCCCGGATGCAGTAGACGTTGCCTCTGGCATGAACATCGGCGCCTTCAATATGGGGATCGCCCTTGGTGCTTGGTTCGGCGGGATCGTGGTGCAGAGCGCGGGCTTGGCCTCAGCCCCATTGGTCGGTGCCTTCATAGTAGTCGTTGCCATCGTGCTAACCCGTTTATCGGGCCAGCTCGACAGAAGGGCACTGGCCGTCGCGGCCGAGTAATCTGAACTCGGATTGCAGGAGCAAAGCTGTCTCGCAAATGCGAATGGCTGGTTCGGTGAAACTGTAAAGCAGCATGCTGCAAAGAGCGAAGGTCTGGTAAGGGCCGTCAGTGATGGCCCGCAATGTTCATTGAAGGCAGGGATGGCTCGAACTCGCTGGAAATATGCCTCGCGAGGACGGGAAGCACGCTTACCGCACCCCAACCGGTGATCTGAGTCTACGTGAGGATGAACAAAACAAAAAGACGGTGCCGCATTGCCAAAACTTATTCAGCTCGAATGACATCGCTGTGACAGAACCGAACGACCGCAATGTCCGCACTACGCACAGCGACCAGCCTGCCGGTGAGGGTCTGCTGTCAGGCGTTCGCCGGACAAAACTCAACCGTTTTTGTCACATGCGGAAACTACCGTTTGTGTTCCGCACATTATGCCAGGCGTTTTTGTCCATTCCGACAGGAAAATGAATAGACGCCTGAAAACCGGCGACGCAGCACTTCGTGCAGTGGTAGACGTGGCAAATGTTATTTGATCTCCCTGACCACCAGACACTCTATGCTGCTTGCCCGCGATAACCGTTTCGATGGGCAAGCCTTTGTGTGCGTCTCGTCCACCGGCGTATTCTGTCGGCTGACTTGCCCCGCCCGCAAACCGAAGAAGGAAAACTGCACTTTCTTCGCCACGATTGGCGAGTGTATCGAGGCGGGGTTTCGTCCCTGCAAGCGGTGTCATCCGCTACAGGCGGCTGCCTTGGCTGATCCGACCATCGCAGCGCTTCTTCATGCGCTGGATGAACGCCCTGACCTGCGCTGGACGGAGGGGCATATCGAACAGCTGGGCTATGAACTTTCTACTGTGCGACGCTCGTTCAAGCGGCAGTTCGGCATGACCTTTCTGGAAATGGCACGCCAGCGTCGTCTTCGCGAAAGGGTTCGAGACGCTGGCCACAGGGGGCAAGATCATCACCGCCCAGCATGAAGCGAGCTTTGAATCGTCAAGTGATCGCTTCAATAGGCCGATCGTTGGAGATCTTGCCAGTGTCAATCAGCAGTTTGATCCGCTCCTGTTCAGATTTGATCGCTGACGCATCAGGCATAGCCACGCGCTTGGCGTCGTCCACCGACAAAGCCTTGGCATAGTGTTGTTTGGCGAGCATCGACGTGCTTGGAGCGACCGCTGAGTTCGCTGCAACAAGGGCATCACGTGCGTCGTCAAGCTGCGTTAGGAAACGTTCGATGATTGGCGCAGCGACGCGTTTTCTTGAGCGCATGTCTTGTGGTAGGTTTCGCGCAACCAGTTCTCGACAACCGACGATCGCACGAAGTTCCGAGGGCACCGTGATTCTGAGCCGCCATTCCTTGCGAACATGTTGAACGTATTTCATGCGGTCTCGTCACCCCTGTTTGTAGCAGGCTTTGTAGCAGATTTTGTGCCAACACCTCATGGAAATTTGGTGTTTCCTGCATTTTCAAAGCACTCGACTGGGGTAATGTGAGAGGTTGGACAACGACCCAAGTGGGGCTCGTTATGGCTGCTTCCTTCCGGACCTGACCAGGTTGGCGAGGCACTCGCCCGCGCCAACCTCTCGATTTCCATATAGGGCCGCTGAACTTTGAGCGCAACCCGTTACAGGACCAGTTCGTATTCGTGAAAGCCTGCTTCGCCGGGGCCGAGGTGCCGGATCGGGTGCTGTGCGTGATGCCTGCCCTCCGGGGCAGAGCTAAACACAGCCCGCGCTTCCGCCACGGGGGCAAAGCGCCAGACGGTGCGCGGCACCACGTCGAGGGGCGGCTGACGGCGCAAATGGTCGGCAAGAATATCCTGCGTTGGCTGCCGGGATCGGTGCAGAATGTCGGCTTCCGGGATGGGCAGGTACCCGCCGCCACCGAATACGCGGTAGCTGTTGACCGTGACCGCGAACAGATCATCCGGCTGGACCTGGCGACCAAGATAGCGCAGGTCGACGATCCGGTTGGTCTGTGGCACGATGAGGCTGCCCGCGGCATCATGCCGCGCGGGACGGCTCAGATCGACAGTATAAGTCAGGCCGAAAAGCGCATCGAACGTATAGGCGGGAAAAAGCGGGTTCAGCAGGGGCTGTCCAGCGCTGCCAGGGGCGATCCGGCAATAGCCGGAAACCGCTCGTTCTAGCCAGTCACGTAAGGCCTGCCCGGTCTGCCGAACGACCACGGGCGTGTCAGCATATGGATAAAATGCGCAGATATCTCTTTGGCTGATCTGGCCGGGCGGAACATCGATATAATGTCCGGCACCTGCCCGCCCGCCGACATGAAATGGCGACACAGCCGCAATCAGTGGCAATTTCAGTCCGGGCAGGCAGGATGCCGCATCCGCAAGAAGCGCCTCGGCAAGGATATGACGTGGCAAATCCGCAGCAACTGTAGCAAAAAAGTTATGAATCCTGCCTGTCGTATGCGCAACCGGCTGGGAGATCCGCGCGAGCGTCGCCGCGTGATGGGGCTGAAGCGTATCGACAATCTGATGACTGACCTTGGATTGCGCCGGGGCAGTGGAGGCCGGGATCATTTTGCTTTCATGCCTGCTTATGCGCCAGCCTGATGGATCATCATATTCAAGGTCGAGCGTGATGACGCCCAGCATATTGCCGCAGAATCCCGCGCTGACGGCCGGTTTGCCATGCAATTGCCCAGCGACCGGATCTATGTGGGGGGTCGGTTTGCGTCCGGGATCGGGAAAGATTTCGTGTTTGTGGCCAGTCAGTATGACATCAATGCCGGGCACCGCCGCCAGCGGTACGGCGGCATTGTCCATGCCCGGCACATATTCTGCCGCGCCGATCCCGGTGTGACACAGCGCGATGATTACATCTGCGCCCGCAGCCTTGATCTTCGGCACCAACCGTCTTGCTGTGGCTACCATGTCGCTTGTGCCTATTGTGCCTCGCAGCGCTGCGCGGTCCCAATCCGTTATCTGCGGCGGCACAAGCCCGAGAACGCCTATACTGATTGGACGCAAACGCCCGTCTGTGCATCGCGCCACTCGGTTCAGTAGCGCATAGGGCTGTGCACAGGCGATTTCTGCGCGCCAGTTGATATTCGCGCAAAGGACTGGAAATGCCGCGTTTTTGACGGCAGCACGTAGAAAAGGAAGCCCATAATTGAATTCATGATTACCCAAGGCCACCGCATCATAGTGCAGCGCGCCAAATGCGGCGATCATCGGATGGGTGCCGTCGTCGGTGCCAGCCTGTGCGATGGTATCGGCCAGTGGATTCCCTTGCAAAAAATCCCCATTGTCAAACAGCAGTGTCAGCACTTCCGGATCTGATTTCAGTGCCATAATCTGGTCGGCAAGCTGAACCAATCCCCTTGTCGTGTCCGGCCGTCCTGTAAAATAATCGAAAGGCAGGATTTGCATATGCAGATCAGTCGTTACCAGTACTCGTAAAGTCGCGGCGCAAGTCACCTGTTTGTCCTATTCACAACCATGTCATATTTACCCTTTTTCAACCATAGGATGAAAATCCAGCAATGCTACCGTAAGCTGACGGAAAAGTTTGAACTTGTTGGTGCAGCGTGGCATTCGAGGCGTATGATATTGAGTGAAAAGGTGACTTTCGGGGGTTCTGGTCTGGACCGGGCAGCGGATTTGCGCGCTGACTCGGCTGCGGTTGACGCAATTCCCGGTGCGCGCGCGATCCTTTTGTGGCGTGGCAAACCGATGATAATGGATGATGCGCTGGTGCAGGTCGCGCTGGATCATCCGATCATGGCCGATACTTTGGCTGACCTGATCCTGCTGGGGCGTGATGAAACCGGGCCGGTTCTTGCCGCCGATCTATCGGGCTGGTCCCCGCCGGACCTGGATATCACACACTTGGACACGTTTCTGGACCCGTCCGAGCAAAAACACCCGGCCATGCCCGCCGGCGCCGGTTTCGCAGAGCTTCGCGCGATCATGACGCGGTTGACCCCGCGCGATGCAGAACTGGCCGCGACGGCAAAGGCCATTATCGGCTGGCATCAGTCGCATGGGTACTGCGCCAGATGCGGTGCGCAGAGCGTGATCAGTATGGCTGGTTGGCAGCGCGATTGCCCGTCCTGCGGTACCCATCATTTCCCGCGCACCGACCCGGTCGTGATCATGTTGATCACCCATGGCAACAACGTGCTTCTGGGCCGGTCCCCGGGGTGGCCAGAGGGGATGTACTCGCTGCTCGCAGGTTTTGTCGAACCTGGCGAAACAATTGAGGCTGCCGTGCGACGCGAAGTGCTGGAAGAGGCGGGCATCAGCGTGGGTACCGTGCGCTATCTGGCCAGCCAGCCTTGGGCATTTCCTGCGTCCTTGATGTTTGGCTGTGCGGGCGAGGCGCTGGGCACTGAACTGACGATTGACCGTACCGAGATCGAGGATGCGATCTGGGTCAGCCGCGAGGATATGGCATCGGCCTTTGCCGGTTTGCACCCGACCATCCGTCCGGCGCGAAAAGGGGCGATCGCGCATTTTCTCATCGACAATTGGTTGGCCGACCGCAGTTATACGGATGCGCCGCATGAAGCTTAGCAACCGCGAAGATATCGAAGCGCCGCTTGACCACGTGTTTTCGCGTGTTAGCGATTTCGGGGCATTTGAGCGGCGTGCGATGCGCGAAGGTGCAAAGATCAACCGGCACTCCGGTGCGCCTGTCGCGGTGGGGGCAGTCTGGCATATCCGTATACCTGTGCGTGGGCGCGAACGGGAATTTGTCAGCACCCTGACCGCGCTGGACGGACCCGACTCTTATCTGGTCACCACGCGGATCGATGGCTTGGACTTCACCACGCAGGTGGTTCTTGTTTCGTTATCGCCGCGACGCACGCGCGTCGCGGTCGGCATCGAGATCAGGGCGCGCACGCTGGCGGCACGGCTTTTGCTGCAATCGTTGAAGCTGGCAAAATCACGGCTTAACGAACGGCTCAAGGCACGTATGGGTGACTACGCCCAAGGGATCGAGGACGATTACCGCAAGAATGCCTAGGGCTAGCCCTGTTCGTGTCGACGGGCAGCGGCAGGGAACACGCCCATGATATGCAGAAGGTCGGTGAAATAACCCAATTCTTCCAGCGCGAGCTGGACGTTGCGGTCTTCGGGGTGGCCTTCGATCTCGGCATAAAACTGTGTGGCGGTAAAGGCCCCGCCGACCATGTAACTTTCGAGTTTGGTCATGTTTACGCCATTGGTCGCGAAACCTCCCATCGCCTTGTACAGCGCGGCAGGAATGTTCCGGACCCGGAAGACGAAGGACGTGACCATGCCATGATCGCCACGCCGCGTGTGATCTGCATCGCGCGCCATGATCAGAAACCGGGTGGTGTTGCGGTCGTGATCTTCGATGTGGCGGGCAAGCACTTGCAACCCATAGATTTCGGCGGCCAGTTCCGATGCCAGCGCCGCAGCATGCAAATCCGCGCCTTCCGCGACTTCACGTGCCGCACGCGCGTTGTCGGAACTTGTCCGACCTGTGATGCCATGCGCCCGCAAAAAGCCCGCGCATTGCGGCAGGATCACCGGATGGCCAAACGCGACGGTGATATCCGGCAGACGCGCCGCAGGTTTGGCCAGCAGGTTGATATGCACCCGCACGAATGTTTCGTCTACAATATGAAGCCCGCTTTCGGGTAGCAGCGAATGCACATCTGCGACCCTGCCATAGGTGGAGTTTTCCACCGCGATCATCCCCAGATCTGCGTCACCGACACGCACGGCTTCTATCGCGGCCTCGAAGGTCGGGCAGGGCAGCGGTGCGTAATCGGGGCGGGCTGTGGCGCAGGCTTCGTGGCCATAGGCGCCCAATTCCCCCTGAAAGGCGATTTTTCGTGACAAGTTCGTGTTCTCCGGGCGGCAACTGCAAAAAATGGGCACTTGGTCGCGCCAGTATACCTTGCAAGGTCGGGGGGGAACCAGATAGATAACCCCAAAACTTGAACTGGATGGACCGCGACATGTTCGACACAATGACCGTTACAAAAGCCGTTGGTGCGCTTTGCGCGACTTTGCTTGTTTACCTTTTGGGAGCATGGCTGGCATCGTCGATCTATTTCGGCACCGGTCATGGCCATAGCGAACAAGCCTATGCAATCGAGGTGCAGGGCGCAGATGACGCCGAAGGCGGCGAAGAAGCCGAGGCGGTCGATTTTGCCGAAATCATGGCATCGGCGAGCGCTGCGGATGGCGAAACCTTATGGCGCAATTGCCGCGCCTGTCACGCGCTGGAATCGGGCGCGCATGGCACCGGTCCTGCGCTTTATGATGTCGTGGGCCGGCCCGTTGAATTCTACGACGATTTCAACTACTCCGGCGCTCTGAGCGCGGTGGTCGATGTCTGGGACCATGACAGCCTCAACGGGTTTTTGGAAAACCCCCGCGGTTATGCCCCCGGGACGTCCATGGGATATAACGGTATGCGTTCGGTTCAGGACCGCGCCAACCTGATTGCCTATCTCGAAACTATCGGAGGTTGAGCAGACCGGACATCTGGCAGCGGCCGCCCCCTTGGGGCGGCCTTTTTTATGGATTTTGGTGTGCAACTACCCTCTCATCACGCATTCGCAACTTGAATGTTTGCCTTTGAGCGAATTAGCTTCAGTTTACATTTCAGCTACGTGGAGATTGCCATGCCTCGTCCCCCCAAGGTCCACGCCAAAGCCCAGACGCAAGACCGCGCCGCGTATCGGCTGACGTGTTGGGTCATGGGGTCGCTGGTCAGTGTCGCCGTTGTCTTTGCTGCCAGTGAGATCCACGCGCAGGACGACATCACCGTTTCCCACGGGTTTAACGAATATGGCGATCTGAAATATAGCGCCGATTTCGCCCATCTGGAATATGTGAACCCCGACGCGCCCAAAGGAGGCGAGATCAGCGTTTCCGCAGACGGGTCATTCGACAGCATGAACCCTTTTGCCACCCTCTCTGGGACGCCGGGCGCACTGTCGTCGATCATGTATGAACGGATGATGGACACTACCGACGATGAGGTGGGCGCCTATTATTGCCTGCTTTGCACCACGCTGGAATATCCCGCCGATCAAGCATGGGTGATCTTCAACTTGCGCGATGACGTGACCTTTTCTGACGGCACGCCGATGACCGCCGCCGATGTGATCTTTACGCATGAGGCCTTCCGCGAACAAGGCACACCGTCCTTCCGCGCGGGCATCACCCAGCTTGTCACCGGCTGGGAAGCGGTGGATGATTATACCGTCAAATTCACCTTCAACCCGGACTCGCCCCGCCGGGGCCGGGTCAGCCAGATGGCGAATGCCATCGTGATGTCCAAAGCATGGTTCGACGAAACTGGCGCGCGACTGGATGAAAGCCGCCTGCAGACAGCGCCGGGCACTGGACCTTATATGTTGGGCAATGTTGATCCGGGCCGCCAAATTATCTACCAGCGCAACCCCGATTACTGGGGGCAGGACCTGCCGCTGATGCGCGGAAGAGCCAATTTCGATACGATCCGGGTGGAATATTTCGCCGATAGCTCTGCCGCGTTCGAGGCGTTCAAAGCCGGTGAATTCACCTTCCGCAGGGAAAGTTCCTCGATCAACTGGGCGACATCTTATGATTTCCCTGCGATCCGCAACGGCTGGGTCGTGCAGGATACATTGGAAGACGGCACGCCGCCTGCCGCCTCCGGGTTCGTGTTCAACACGCGGCGCGAAAAGTTTCAGGACCGCAACGTTCGGCTGGCCTTGGGGCTGATGTTCAACTTCGAATGGACCAATGAAAACCTGCAATACGGCCTGTTCCGCCAGCGCACCAGTTTCTGGGAAACAGATCGCCTGCGTGCCACCGGTCTGCCCGAAGGCCGTGAACTGGAAATGCTTGAGACCGTCCGCGATCAGCTACCGGAAGACATTTTCACGCAAGACGCCTTGCTCCCCCATACCAGCGGCGACCGCCCGCTCGACCGGGCGAATCTGCGTCGCGCGCTGGATCTGATGGCGCAGGCAGGTTACACTCCCGACGCCGATGGTAGGTTGCGCGACGAAAATGGCCGCACGTTGGATATCGAATTTCTTGAAACGCGGCAGGCCTTTGATCGGGTCATCACGCCCTATATCGAGAACCTGCAACGTCTGGGGGTGAACGTCACCTATACCCGCGTAGACCCGTCACAATATCAGGCCCGTACCCAATCCAATGATTTTGACATGCTGTTTGGCGCATATAGTGCCGGCTTGCAGGAAGGGACCGGGCTGAACCAAAGATACGGCTGCGAAGACCGTGATGACGTATTCAACCCTGCTGGATTTTGCTCCGCTGCCGTGGACGCTCTGGCCGAATTCGTGACCAACGCCAGCGACTATGATGAAATGGCAGCTGCCGTGCAGGCCATTGACCGTGTAATGCGCTATGAATACTTCATGGTCCCGACATGGTATCTCGGCCAGAACTGGGTCGCCTATTTCGACATGTTCGAATATCCTGAAAACCTGCCCGAATTCGGCTTGGGCCATCTGGATTACTGGTGGTTCAATCAAGATAAATACGATGCCCTGATCGCCGCTGGCGCGTTGCGGTAAATATGGGCGCTTATATCTTCCGACGGCTGTTGCTGGTCATTCCGACCCTGATCGGGATCATGATCATCAATTTTGCACTGGTGCAATTCGTGCCGGGCGGTCCGATCGAGCAAATTCTTGCGAACCTCGAAGGGCGCGGCGATGTTTTCCAAAGCTTCGCGGGGGGCGGTGGCGATGCCGACTTCGGCGGACAGAGCAGCAGTGATTACGTGGGCGCGCGCGGCCTGCCGCCGGAATTCATTGCGCAGCTGGAACGCGAATTCGGCTTTGATAAGCCTCCGGTTGAGCGGTTCTTCAACATGATGTGGAACTACATGCGGTTCGATTTCGGCAACAGCTATTTCCGGTCGATCAGCGTGTTCGATCTGGTGCTGGAGAAGATGCCGGTCTCGATCACGCTGGGTCTGTGGTCCACACTGATCGCCTATCTGATCTCGATCCCGCTGGGTATCAAAAAGGCCGTCCGGGATGGAACACCCTTTGATACATGGACCAGCGGAGCGATCATCATCGGCTATGCGATCCCCGGGTTTTTGTTCGCGATCCTGCTGATTGTGCTGTTTGCAGGCGGGTCCTATTTCCGCATTTTCCCCTTGCGTGGGCTCACGTCATCGAATTTTGCAGACCTGACGCTGATCGGGAAAATCCTAGATTATCTCTGGCACATTACACTGCCTGTGCTGGCGTCGACGATCTCGGCTTTTGCCACGCTGACACTGCTGACCAAGAACAGCTTTCTGGACGAGATCAAGAAGCAGTACGTCATCACTGCCAAGGCCAAGGGGCTGTCTGAGTCGCGCGTGCTTTACGGTCACGTTTTCCGCAATGCGATGCTGATCGTGATCTCGGGCTTTCCGGCATTGTTCATCGGTGTGTTCTTCGGCGGGTCGCTGATCATCGAAACGCTTTTCTCGCTCGACGGTCTGGGGCGCTTGGGGTTCGAGGCGGCGGTGGCCCGTGATTATCCCGTCGTCTTCGGCACGCTGTTCGCGTTTTCCCTGATCGGGCTCGTCGTCGGTATCCTGACCGACATCACCTATGTCTTCATCGATCCGCGTATTGATTTCGAGGCACGCAACTGATGCGCCTGTCCCCCCTGAACCAACGCCGCTGGCGCAATTTCAAACGCAACCGGCGGGCTGTCTGGTCGCTGATCATTTTTGGCGTGCTGTTTGGCCTGTCGCTGATGGCCGAAGTGATCGCCAACGACAAACCGATCCTTGTCAGCTATCAGGGCGAATTGCGCATGCCGATTGTGCAATTTTATTCTGAACGCGATTTTGGTGGCGATTTCCCGACCCAGGCCCGCTATCAGGATGTCGAGGTGCAATGCCTCATTCGCACCGGCGGGATGGAGGATTGTTTCGACGACCCCGAAGGCATGATCGCCGCCGTTCAAGCGGGCGGGGAACTGGGCGAAGGTTTCCAGCGCGGCTGGATGATCTGGCCGCCTATTCCTTATTCCTACAATACCATCGTTGATGTTCCGGGCGTGGCCCCCGCAGCGCCCTCGGCGAATAATTGGCTGGGTACCGACGACACCAAACGCGATGTGACTGCGCGGGTGATCTATGGCTTTCGCCTGTCGATTGTCTTTGCCTTGCTGGTCACGGTATCCGCCTCGCTGATCGGGATTACGGCAGGCGCGGTGCAAGGCTATTTCGGCGGCTGGACCGACCTGACATTCCAGCGGTTTATCGAGATCTGGACCGGCACCCCGTCACTTTACGTGATCATCATCGTCTTCGCGATATTGGGACGAAGTTTCTGGTTGCTCGTGTTCCTTACCGTTCTGTTCGGCTGGCCGGCGTTGGTAGGCGTCGTGCGGGCAGAGTTTCTGCGTGCGCGCAATCTGGAATATGTCCGGGCGGCCAAGGCATTGGGCGTGCCCGACCGGACCATCATGTTCCGCCACATGCTGCCAAATGCGATGGTGGCGACAGTGACGATGCTCCCCTTCCTCGTCACGGGTGCTATCGGCACGCTCGCGTCGCTTGATTTCCTTGGCTTCGGCCTGCCATCATCGGCGCCATCGCTGGGTGAATTGACCCTGCAGGCCAAACAGAACCTGCAAGCGCCATGGCTGGGCTTCACCGCCTTCTTTACCTTCGCGATCATGCTGTCACTTTTGGTGTTTATCTTTGAAGGGATCCGCGACGCCTTTGACCCGCGCAAGACCTTTGTCGCGGACGGGTCCGTGCCGGTCGTGACATCAGAGGACGTGATCACAGCCCAAAAGGCCACGCAGCAATGACCCAGCCGATCCTTGATGTGCGCGACCTGCGGGTCGCCTTCCGACAGGATGGGGCCATCACCCATGCGGTGCGCGGCGTATCGTTTCATGTCGGGCGCGGCGAAACCGTCGCGATTGTCGGCGAAAGCGGGTCTGGCAAATCGGTCACCGCCCTGTCCACTGTCCAGTTATTGGGTGACAGCGCGGTGATGTCGGGGTCGATCACCTATAACGGCGTTGAAATGGTCGGCGCGAATGAAGCCGCCCTGCGCAAAGTCCGTGGCAACGATATCAGTTTCATCTTTCAGGAACCGATGACGTCGCTGAATCCGCTGCACACGCTGGAAAAGCAATT
>NZ_JBKBQY010000026.1:0-36945 GCF_046292185.1 Yoonia sp. | reverse complement strand
GCCCTTGCCACCAGCCGCGTTCGACCCCGGTGTGGAACACGCCGATCGCACCCGTCGCCGCCGCCGCAACAGCGCCCAGCGCGGGCAGGGCGCGCCCGCCGAACCGCAGCGCCACTGCCGCAATGACGATGGCCGCCATATGCGGCCAGCGTTGCCACAGGCACATCGCACAGGGCGGATAGCCCAGCGCCTGAAACAGATAGGCCCCCGCCAGCAGCGCGAACGACCCGGCACCGGCCATGAAAATCAACAGGTTGCGCGTCATAAAACCCCCAGCAATGCAAATCCGCCCAGCAACAGGACGCAGAACAGGATAAACATCAACCCAAGGCGGCGTTCGATGAAATCGCGGATCGGTTCACCGAATTTCCACAGCAGCGCCGCCACCAGAAAGAACCGCAGCGCGCGTGCCGTGATCGAAGCGAAAATAAACACCGGCAGCGATAATTGCGTGACCCCTGATGCAATCGTGATCACCTTATAGGGGAAGGGGGTCACACCGGCGACCAGCACCGCCCAGGCGCCGTAGCTGTTATAGGTGACCGCGAATTCGGCAAAGTAATCCTCTTTCCCGTAGAATTGCAGGATCTGGACGCCGACAGAATCATACAGCGCGAAACCGATGAAATAGCCCAACATTCCACCCAGAACCGAGGCGATTGTTGCCACACCCGCGATCAGAAAGGCACGCGACGGGCGCGCGATGATCATCGGGATCATCAGCACATCGGGGGGGATCGGAAAGAAGGACGATTCGATAAACGCCACCGCCGCCAGCGCCCAGAGCGCATAAGGCGTGCGCGCCAACGATATCGTCCAGTCATATAGTCCGCGCAGCATGGGTTCGCCCTGTTTGATCGCCTGCTTAGGCCATGCCCGCGCGATCCCGTCAAGGCGGTGCAAATGCGATTGACGCCGCGCTTTGGCCGGATTAGGAAGCATCCCAGTGCCGATGTGGCGGAATGGTAGACGCAGGGGATTCAAAATCCCCCGGTGGTAACATCGTGTGGGTTCGAGTCCCTCCATCGGCACCAATAGCGCCCTTCGGCGCGTATTACTCCCCAAGATGACCGATGACTTTGCCTCAGTGACGCGATGTAACACGGCGGCGTCATTTTTGTGCCATTATCTGATGTTAGCAAATCCTGAGCATAAGACCGTCCATGCGTGACAGATCCGCTTATGCGACCGGAAAGACGGGTCAGACCGCCCGGATCGCTGTGGTTCTTGCCCGGCGTCGTGAAAATGATGAAAAGGCGGGACTGCGCGTGTCCTGCCATGTTGTGAAGGCTGCCCTCTCTGGGCGTGTTTGTTGTGTAACCCCGGCGCATTTTGCGCCAAATGACTGGGAAAAGTACCCCATGCAATCGCCACATATGTCGGCCAGCCAGACGCCTCCGGACCATGATCGGGCGGGGACAAGGCCTTGTGATCTGCTTGATCTGACCGCGCCTAACCTGCGCCATGTGATCCATGATTCCGCTGACCCCGAAGCGTCCGTCGTCACCTACCTTTCAGGCGATATGCGGAGCTTTGGTCAGATCGAACAGGTCATTCCCTGCTTCACCCCCGGCACGTTGATCGCGACGCCCCTGGGCGAAAGGCCTGCGGAAACGCTGGCCATCGGCGACAGGGTCCAGACCCGCGACAATGGCGTACAAACCATCATCTGGGCCGGACAGAAGACCATGAAAACCGGGGATCTGTGCGTTACCCCCGCGATGCGCCCGGTGATGATCCGCAAGGGTGCTTTGGGTGATAACCTTCCCGAACGGGATATGGTCGTGTCGCCGAACCACCGGATGCTGGTCGTGTCCGACGCGGCCCGGCAGGTTTTCGGCGACACCGAGGTCCTGCTGCCTGCCAAACATATGACGGCGATGGCTGGGATCGAGGTGATCGACATGGCAGAGGTGACATTCCTGCACTTCATGTTCGCAAACCACGAGATCGTGCTGTCGGACGGAATATGGTCCGAATCGTTCCAGCCCAGCGATCTGTCTCTGCAGGGGATCGATGCGGGGCAGCGCGATGAATTGCTGCTGCTGTTTCCCGAATTGTCCACCAGTGCCGGCACCGCGCGATATTCCGCAGCGCGCCGCACCTTGCAGAAATCCGAATCCCTGCTGATCGCTGCCTAAGGGCCGCGCCGCCAGTCATCCCAATCTTCGGGTGTGTCCAGATCCAGCCGCGCGTGGTTGTCGGGCAGCGGGACAAGGCAGGTGCGGGCCTGATGCGCCGCGACGATGTCTGCGCCGCCGGTATCGCCTGACAGATGCGCGAATGCGGGGCGTAGGCTGGCGTCAAAGATGATCGGATGACCGGGTTTGCCACTCTGCGTGGCACCGCGCCAGATCAGGTGATCGGGCTGGCTGGCCCGCGCGGCAAACACATCTTGCAGATCATCCGTGGTGATCGCCACCAGATCGGCCAGCAGAATCATGAAGGCCGCACAATCCGGCAGACTGGCCACGGCACCACGCATCGTGGCTGACAGACCCTCTGCAGCATCGGGCACCGCGATCACACTGGCGTCAAGACCGGCGATCAGCGCGCGACGCGGATGATGCGGGGCGGGCAGGGCGACATAGGTCGGACGACCGGTCGCCTGCGCCATGCTTACCTGACGGCGCAGCAGCGGCATGCCGTCCACCTCCTGCGCCAGCTTGTCCAGCCCCCGCATCCGGCGCGACGCCCCGGCGGCAAGGATCAGGACAGGTATCGTCAGGGGATGATCCGCGTGTATTTGCTGCCTTCCAGCGTCGCGCCAAGGCGCAACCCGGTCTGGCCGAAGACCACCGCAATCACCGGCGACAGCGATGTGGTGGTTTCCGCACGCAGCATATCGGCCTGGTTGCTGACCGCGTAATCGATATTCGCGCTGGCGGCCCAGCCCGGCGATTGCCGGAACTCCATCAAGGCATCAGGGGTCATGAAAAACAGCACATAGCTGTATTGCTGCGCCCCGATCTGCAAACCGGCACTGCCTGCGGTGGCAGAATAATAATCGACTGTCGTTTCGTTGATCCGCAAGGCACCACGGCCAAACGACCCACCCAGACCCAGCCCGGCATTGGTCACCAGCGGCATGACAAGCATGCCCGCGGACCGCGACGCCAAATCGCGCGTGCCGGGGAATTCGCTATACATCTGGTTCAGCGTCGCTTCGACACGCGCATCGATCATCGCCGCACCGCTGCTGCCGATCCCGTTGTCACAAGCTGCAAGTGTTGTCACCGCCAAAGCACCAAGCGCGAAACCGCGCCGAGAGAGACTGCCCATATCATGTCCGCCTTTGTTCAAACCGGGGCGTAGACCGCCCTCATGGTTGTAACTTTACGCGATTGTGGTCGCGCTGTCACGCCCTTGGTCAGGGGCAGGCGGGAATTGCCCGCAGCAGAAGCCCCTGACCCCCGGCAGAGAATTAGTTTCTCAGCGCAAGAATGCCGACAAAGGTATCATTTCCGTCTTCAAACGCTTCTACTGCAAATCCTTCTCCGGTATCGCCAACAAAGGCACCGCTTCCCAGAACACTGACATCGAATGCGTCCATCCCAATGGGTGTCAGGCTTCCGGTAATCTGGCCTGTATACTCATTGTCACCTTTAGAGCCGGTCAGCGTATAGGCGATTGAACCTGCAATCCGTTCACCGGTGGCCCCTTCGAAGCCAATTATTGACGGGTCGTCCAACTGAAAAAAATTGTCGGCTGCGCCAGTGACGGTCTGGGTTTGAAAGTTGGCTACCATAGTTGCCGACCCGATAGCGCCGAACCTCGCAACGTCGGCGTCGTCGGCGATCAAACCCACGACCGCAATTCCGGTATAGTTGGCGGTGCCTGTCGGGAGGTTGGCGAACGCTGTTGGTTCGAGGCCATCATCATCGATATTTATGGTGCCAATGGCATCCTCAAACGCTGCCGCGCGTGAAATGAGTTGGTCGAGCGATACAACAGCGGGTTCTCCGCTGGTCGATGAACCACCACATGCGGCCAGCAGTGATACGGCGCTGCAGCCGAGAAGCACAGTAAATTTCATAAATTTTTCCCAATTTGGTTGTATTGATGCCTGGCAATTCTATGAAAAGTTGTGGCCCTAACGCAAGCGAACGACAGGGTGCCCCACCGCAACCTTACCAATGGTGCCTTCTTTGCATCATCACCAGGCAGCTAAAGTAAAACGAACTTGGCAGCAAAAAGAATGAACGCTGTGCCCCATTCGACAAGACGAATGCGCCCGTTCAGGTGCTATCGCTGCAGCACCTTCGCCGCCTCTAGCGCGAAATAGGTCAGCACCCCGTCGCAGCCTGCGCGTTTGAAGCCAAGCAGGCTTTCCATCATCACCTTTTCGCCGTCCAGCCAACCATTCTGGATCGCGGCCTGCATCATCGCATATTCACCGCTGACCTGATAGGCATAGGTCGGTACGCCGAATGTGTCCTTCACCTGACGGCAGATATCCAGATAGGGCATGCCGGGTTTGACCATCACCATATCCGCCCCTTCGGCCAGATCGCGGGCGACAAGGCGCATGGCCTCGTCCCGGTTGCCGGGGTCCATCTGATAGGTTTTCTTGTCCCCGGTCAGCGCCGCCGACGCGCCCACCGCATCGCGGAACGGGCCGTAAAAGGCCGAGGCATATTTCGCGGCATAGCTCAGGATCGTGACATCGTGATGCCCTGCACTTTCCAGCGCCATGCGGATCGCGCCGATGCGACCGTCCATCATATCCGATGGCCCAAGGATATCCGCGCCCGCATCGGCCTGCGCCAGCGCCATTTTGACCAAGGCTTCTACCGTGCGGTCATTCACGATCTCGCCGTTTTCGACAAACCCGTCGTGGCCGTTGATATTGTAAGGGTCCAGCGCGATATCGGTCATCACCGCGATATCGGGGGCGGCGTCTTTGATCGCGCGGATTGCCTGATTGGTCAGGTTGTCAGGGTCCCAGGCCATAGCGCAATCTTCCGTCCGCGCCTCCATGCCGGTATAGGGAAAGATGCAGATCGCGGGGATGCCCAATGCCTGCGCCTCGACCGCCGCCTTGGCAATCCGGTCCACGGTGCGGCGCATCACGCCGGGCATCGACGCCACGGGGGTTGCGTCATCCTTGCCATCCATCACAAAGACCGGCCAGATCAGATCATCCACGCTGAGCGTATTCTGCCGCGACAGCGCGCGCAGGGCCGGGGTCCGGCGCATCCGGCGCAGGCGGGTCACGGGGAAAGCGGGGGTGATCGGGTGCATGGCGGCGGCTTTCATTGCGGGTTTTGCATGTGGTCGCATGGATTTTCCGGCATCACAAGTCTGGGCAATCCTGTGGGCGGGCGCTAGGTTCACGATTAACGCGCATGAAATGAGAATGCCTTGACCCTGTCCGACGTGATTTTCAGCCAGATCGATTTTCGTACATTTTCCAACATCTGGTATTGGCTGGCCGTCGCCGTCACCTGGGCCAGCGTCAGCCATTGGATCATCGGCGTGCCCTTCGACATGATCTATGGCGCGCGGCGCCATGGCGGGCAGGCGATGCTGGATCTGGATCAGATCACCGCAATCAATGTGCGCCGCCTGATGACGATTGCCGGGACGCCGGGGCTGATCTTTGTCGGGCTGGTCGCGTTTTTCATCACCATGGCGGGGATGCTGGGGTTTTATTATGGGCTGGAACTGGCGCAGGGGCTGTTCCTGCTGGCCTTTCCGCTGGTCATTGTCGGCGCGTTGACGTGGCGGGCCTGTCAGCGGTTGTCAGCGGCCCCATTGACCGGCGAAGCGCTGGTCAAGGCGCTGTCCAATTTACGGTTCTGGATACAAGTCATCGCGATGACGGCGATTTTCGTGACGGCGGTTTACGGGATGTATGCCAACCTGAGCCGCATGATGGTGTTTTGACCGGTTGACACGCCGCTGGCGCAGGATATCTCGACGCAATGTCAGATCGCACACATATAACCGTCAGCGGCGCGCCCGAAGGGTTTGACGCCAGACTGATTCTCGCTGAACTGGCCAAGGGTCAGCCCGTGCTGCATGTCGCGCGCGATGACAAGAGGCTGGCGGCGTTGCAGGCCGCCCTTGCGTTCTTTGCCCCCGGCGTGCCGGTCTTTGTCTTTCCGGCCTGGGATTGTCTGCCCTATGACCGTGTGTCGCCCAATACCGATATTTCCGCCGCGCGGATGGCGACGCTGGCCGCACTTGTGCACGGCATGCCCGGTCAGTTCATCCTGCTGACGACGCTGAATGCCGCGACGCAACGCGTGCCGGCAAGGTCTGTCCTGCGCGAGGCGGCGTTCACCGCCACCGTCGGCAAACGTCTGGATGAAGGTGCCTTGCGCGCCTTTCTGGTCCGTATGGGGTTCACGCAAAGTCCCAATGTGATGGAACCGGGCGATTATGCCGTGCGCGGTGGGATCATCGACATTTTCCCGCCCGGTCAATCCGGCCCAGTGCGGCTGGACCTGTTCGGCGATGTGCTTGACGCCGCGCGCCGGTTCGATCCCGCCACCCAGCGCACGGTTGAAAAACTGTCCGAGGTGGAACTGGCCCCGGTGTCCGAGGTGATACTGGACGAGGCGGCGATCACGCGGTTCCGGCAGAATTACCGGATCGAATTCGGCGCGGCAGGGTCGGATGATCCGCTGTATGAGGCGGTCAGTGCCGGGCGCAAACATGCGGGCGTGGAACATTGGCTGGGCTTTTTCCACGACAATCTGGAAACATTGTTCGATTATCTGCCCAAGGCCACGATCACGCTGGACGATCAGACCGGCCCGCAGCGCGCGGCGCGGTGGGAATCAATTGCCGACCAATACGGCACCCGGATGCATGCGCTGACGCAAAAGGGGCGGATGGACAGCGTCTATAAGCCCGCGCCGCCGCAATTGCTGTATCTCGACGATGCGGCATGGACGCAGGCCGTGGCAGACCACCGCGTCATGCAATTCTCGCCGCATAAACAGGCCACAGGCCCCGGTGTGATCGACGCAGGCGGGCGGATGGGGCGCAGTTTCGCGCCGGAACGGCAGCAGGAAAACCTGAGCCTTTTCGGTGCTTTGGCGGGCCATATCAAGGCGCGTTCTGCATCAGGCCCGGTCATCGTTGCCTCCTATTCCGAAGGGGCGCGCGAACGACTGGAAGGGCTGATCGAGGATGAAGGGGTGGGTGAAACCATCCTCATCACCGACTTTTCCCGCATCGGCAAAACCGGTGTCTATCTTGCCGTCTGGCCTTTGGATCAAGGGTTTGAATCCCCCGGCCTGACCATGATTTCCGAACAGGATGTGTTGGGCGACCGGTTGATCCGCAGCACCAAACGCAAACGCCGCGCCGATAATTTCCTGTCCGAGGCCAACAGCCTGACCCCCGGCGATCTGGTGGTCCATGTCGATCACGGCGTCGGGCGGTTTCAGGGGATGGAGGTTGTCACGGCGCTGGGGGCCGCGCATGAATGCCTGCTGATCGAATATGCGGAAGACAGCAAACTTTACCTGCCCGTTGAAAATATTGAGCTTTTATCGAAATATGGCCATGAAACGGGCCTGCTCGACAAATTGGGCGGCGGGGCTTGGCAGGCGAAAAAGGCCAAGCTCAAGGAACGCATCCGCCAGATCGCCGAACGGCTGATCCGGGTTGCCGCCGAACGCGCCTTGCGTAAGGCACCGGTACTGGAACCCGAATCTGGCCTGTGGGACCAGTTTCTGGCCCGCTTTCCCTATGCGGAAACCGATGACCAGCTATCCGCCATCGACGATGTGCTGGGTGATCTGGAATCCGGCCAGCCGATGGACAGGCTGATCTGCGGCGATGTCGGTTTTGGCAAGACAGAGGTGGCGATCCGCGCCGCATTCGTCGCGGCCATGGCGGGTGTGCAGGTGGCGATTGTGGCCCCCACAACCCTGCTCGCGCGGCAACATTACCAAAGCTTTGCCGAACGTTTCCGGGGGTTCCCTGTCAACGTGCGGCCCTTGTCGCGGTTTGTGTCGGCCAAGGATGCCGCCCTGACCCGCGACGGGATCACCAAGGGCACGGTGGATATCGTCATTGGCACCCACGCGTTGCTGGCGAAATCGGTGCGATTCAAGAACCTTGGCCTGCTGATCATCGACGAGGAACAGAAATTCGGCGTCCAGCACAAGGAACGGCTGAAACAATTGCGCACCGATGTGCATGTGCTGACGCTGACCGCAACGCCGATCCCGCGCACCTTGCAATTGTCGCTGTCGGGCGTGCGCGATCTGTCTGTGATCGGCACACCGCCGATCGACCGTCTGGCAATCCGTACCTATGTCAGTGAGTTCGACACGATCACCGTGCGCGAGGCGTTGTTGCGCGAACATTATCGCGGCGGGCAAAGTTTCATCGTCGTCCCCCGCATCACCGATATGGACGAGATGGAAGCATTCCTGCGCGATGAGGTCCCCGAGGTCAGCTATATCAGTGCCACCGGGCAGATGGCGGCGGGCGAGCTCGACGATCGGATGAACGCTTTCTACGACGGCAAATATGACGTGCTGCTGGCGACGACCATCGTGGAATCCGGGCTCGATATCCCGACCGCCAATACGATGATCGTCTGGCGCGCGGATATGTTCGGTCTGTCGCAACTCTATCAAATCCGGGGCAGGGTGGGCCGGTCCAAGACGCGGGCCTATGCCTATCTGACCACGAAGCCACGGCAGAAACTGACCGATGCAGCGCAGAAACGACTGCGGGTGTTGGGGTCGATTGACTCGCTGGGGGCGGGGTTCACGCTGGCGTCACAAGACCTCGACATTCGTGGTGCCGGCAATTTGCTGGGCGAGGAACAATCCGGCCAGATGCGCGAAGTCGGCTATGAACTGTATCAACAGATGCTGGAGGATCAGATCACCGCGATCCGGTCCGGTCAGGCCGAAGGCATCGTAGATGACGGACAATGGGCGCCGCAGATCAATCTGGGCGTGCCGGTGCTGATCCCCGAAGATTACGTGCCTGATCTGGATGTACGCCTTGGCCTGTACCGCCGCCTGTCGAACCTGACCACCAAAGTGGAACTGGAAGGGTTCGCCGCAGAACTGATCGACCGTTTCGGTAAATTGCCGCGTGAGGTGAACACACTGATGCTGGTCGTGCGGATCAAGGCGATGTGCAAACGCGCAGGCATCAGCCAGCTTGACGCAGGGCCAAAGGGCGCGACGATCCGGTTCCACAACGACAAATTCGCATCGCCTGCGGGTCTGGTGGATTTCATCAACGACCAGCGCGGGCAGGCGAAGGTCAAGGACAACAAGATCGTCGTGCAGCGCGATTGGGCCAAGGAACGTGACAAGATTCAGGGCGCGTTCAACATCGCCCGCGATCTGGCGGGCAAACTGGCGGATGAAACAAAAAAAGCAGGGTGACCCCTGCTTTTTGTTGTTGGTGATGGTGGGTGTTTAAACCTCGCCGGGGCGCTTGATTTTCGTCGTCAGCCACATGGCAAGGGACGCCGCCACCAGCGCGCCAATTGCCATCGGCATCGGCGTGCCATCGAACATCAACGCGACAGGGGCGGCGATGATCACAGCCCCCACAGTCGACACAGCCGCGATGATCGAGGCGGCGAGGCCAGCGATATGGCCCATCTCCTCCATCGCCAATGCGTTCAGGTTGCCGATGGTCAGGCCCGCCTGAAAGAAATTGCCGGTGACCCAGATCACATAGGTCCCGAAGGCTAGCCAATAGGGCCCGTCGGCCGCCGTGATCACGATCATCGCAAGGGTCAGGAAAATCTGGATGGTCAGCATCGCCTTGATGATCGCGCGCATGCCCAGTTTCATCACCAGTTTGGCATTCAGCAGGCTGGCGCTGGCCGCGACAATCGCGATCCCACCGAACCAAAGGTGAAAATATTCGCCTTGCCCGAAGGTGATGTCGAACACCTGCTGGGTCGAGGACAGCACCACGAACAAAATCCCGAAGACCAGTGTCTGCACCGCAATCGACAGCCGTGCTGTCGGATGCGCGAACATCTGTGCCGTGGCATTCGCCAAGGCTCGGATGCTAAGCGGGCGTCGGTTTTGCGGTGTCAGCGTTTCGGGCTGACGTACAAGCAGCCACATCACGGTGATGACGGAGAACAGCATGAACGCCGCAAAGATCGCGCGCCAGCCGAAGCCGAGGATGATGAAATGGCCCAAGGTCGGAGCGAGTGCAGGGACCAGTGCAAAGACCGCCATGACAAAGGACATGATCCGCGCCATATCGCGGCCCTGATACAGATCGCGCACCAGCGCCATCGCGACAACGCGCGGACCTGCCGCCCCCAGCCCCATCAGCACGCGGGCGAACAGCATCATTTCCAGCGATTGCGCCGCCCACGCCAGCGCGCAAGCGATGACATAGACAATCGCGCCGCAGACCATGACAGGCTTGCGCCCGTAAGCATCTGACAATGGCCCGGTGAACAAGGTGCCGACACCCATGCCCAGAACGAAGCTGGTGATGATCAACTGCGCGTTGTTAAGGTTGCCGGGGCTGAGCGCTGCACCGATCTCGGGCAGGGCGGGCAGCATCGCGTCGATGGAAAAGGCGATTGTGGCGACCAGCATCGCCATCATCGCGATGAATTCGGTCTGGCCGAGCCGTTGTGTGGGGGCGATCATTCTGCGTCTCCGACCTGGGCGATGATATCGCTGATGACTTTGACCCAAAGGTCCGTGGGCTGTGCGCCCGGCACCGCATGTTGATTGGCGATAACAAAGGTGGGCACCGATGTGATCCCCATTTCGCGGCTATGCGCGTCGCGCGCGCGAATGTCGGCGGTGTCGGCGTCGGATTCGAGAAGTCTTGTCACCAATGCTGCGTCCATTTCCGCGCTGTCGGCGATATCTGCCAGCACCTCGTCGCTGCCGATATCGCGGCCATCGACGAAATACGCCTTGAACAAAAGGTCCACGACAAAGGTCTGCCGCGCCTCGATCCCGGCCCAGTGAATCAGGCGGTGGGCGTTGATCGTGTTGGGGACGATTTTCATCGCCTCGAAATTGATCGCAACGCCGGCTTTTTCGGCATGTTCGGCGACGGGCAGATAGGCTTTGGCGGCGCCGGCCTTGCTGCCGAACTTGCTTTCCATATAGATCTTCCGGTCCAACCCACCGGCAGGCATATCGGGGTTCAGCTGGAACGGATGCCATTCGATGGTAAAGGGATGATCGGGAAATTGCGCCAGGGCGTGGTCCAGATTGGCCTTGCCGATATAGCACCAGGGGCAGATCGGATCGGAAATGATGTCGAGTTTGACCATGGGTCTCTCCGGAAAATGGGCTGGATGGCGCAGCAGGATGGCGCGCGGTCTTGCCGGATGCATAAGATGCCAAAGGCCTATCCCCGCCCTGTGTCAGTTGCAAGATCGCGCGGGCCTGCGTAAAGAAATGTCATGTCCGATACCGACCCCAGAAACCTGATCCGCATTGCCCATGAAAATGGCGCAAGCAGCGTGGCCCAGCCTTTGGACCTGGGGGCGCGGGTGCGCGAATTGCGCAAGGCGCGCG
Source organism: Yoonia sp. (assembly GCF_046292185.1). Lineage (GTDB taxonomy): Bacteria > Pseudomonadota > Alphaproteobacteria > Rhodobacterales > Rhodobacteraceae > Yoonia. The sequence continues at coordinate 25,441 of NZ_JBKBQY010000026.1, read as the reverse complement.
ACTGGACGCTGGAACAGGCGGCACGGCAAGCCGGGCTGGCACGGTCGACCCTGTCCAAGATCGAGAACGGGCAGATGTCACCCACTTATGATGCGCTGAAAAAGCTGGCGGTCGGTCTGGGGATTTCGGTGCCGCAATTGTTCACGCCGCCGTCAAAGGGGCAGGTCAATGGCCGCATGGCAATCACCCGCGACGGCGATGAAACCACACAGATCACCACCACCTATGAACATGCGCTTTTGGCCGAGGCGCTGAGCGCCAAGAAAATGCTGCCCTACCGCGCCCGTGTACGTGCCCGCCGGATGGAGGAATTCGACGGCTGGGTCCGCCATGATGGCGAGGAATTTCTGTATGTACTCACCGGGCAGATCCGGCTGTTTACCGAATTTTACGAACCGATCGACCTGAAACGCGGTGACAGCGCCTATTACGACGCGGCGATGGGGCATAACGTCGTGTCGCTCAGCCCCGAAGATGCGACGATCCTGTGGGTGACGTCACTTTCTTAACTTTCAAGGCTCCGGCGGGAGTAATTTCCGAAAAAAGAAGCTGGAAGAAAGGCCCGGGGGGGTGATCCCGGGCCTTTTGCATTATTCTTCATACCACCAGGCGTCGGGTTGCCAGCCCGGCCAGTCGCCGAAGATCGGCAATGTGTCGGGATAGCGCAATTCCTTGGCATGGGCGATGCGGCTGATGTTCCATTGATAGATCGGGATCACATAGCGCCCGGCCGTCAGAATCCGGTCAAGCGCCTGCACCGTGGCCACAAAATCCTCTTCGCTTTCCGAGGTCAATAACCGGTCGATCATCGCATTCACGGCGGGGGATCTGATGCCCATCACGTTGCGCCCGCCGGGCTGGTCGGCGGACTCAGAGCCGAAGTAATTATATTGTTCATTGCCGGGCGACAGCGACACGGCAACCCGGTAGAATGTCATGTCAAAATCATAGGCATCGGTGCGTTCTTTATATTGCGCGCCGTCCACCGTGGCGATCCGGGGGGTGATGCCGATCCGGCCAAGGGCCTGCGTATACATGTCGATGATCGCCTGATTTTCCGAACTGCCCTGCTCCAGCAGAATCTCGAAGCTGAAGGGATTGCCGGCCTCGTCGCGCAACACGCCGTCCTGCACTGTCCAGCCGGCCTGTTCCATCTGGTCCAGGGCGGCGCGGGTGCCGGCGCGGTTGCGTTCGGTGCCGTCGCCCATGGGCAGATTATAGCCTTCAATCGTGCCGGGGATCAGATCATCGGCAAAAGGTTCCAGAAATTCCAGCACACGCCCCGTCGCAGGGCCGTGGTCCATCGCCAGCGGGGAGTTGGACCAATAGGATGTGATCCGCGGCTGCGCGCCACCAGTCATCGCGTCATTGATGAAATCAAAGTTGAAGGCATGAATCAGCGCGTCGCGCACCCGCCAGTCTTCAAATTGCGCGCGCCTTGTGTTCATCACGAAACCGGTCATGCCGGACGGGCGTTCGTGGCCCAGCACCGACATCACGACATCGCCATTGCGCGCGGCGGGGAAATCATACTGGGTTTCCCAGCGCGCCACGTTGAATTCGCGGTTGGTGTTGACCTCCAATGTCTTGAACGCCTCGAATGCGGCGGTTTCATCGCCGAAAAATTCGATCCGCACCTCGTCTAAATTATGCTGGCCGCGCTGGAACGGCACATCGGTGCCCCAGTAATCGGGATTGCGCCGCAGGGATATCGAACGTCCGGCATCGAAACGGTCGATCACATAGGGCGAAGAGGTGATCGGCACGATATCAAGCGTGCTGTCGGCGAAATTCACACCCTCCCATTGTGCCTTTTTCAGGATCGGGCGCATGCCGGCAAGCAGGGCAAGTTCACGGTCCTCAATGTTGAAGGTGAACCGCACGGATCGTTCGTCGGTCTGTTCCATGCTTTCGACGCGCGTCCAAAATCCCAGATAGCGGGGGTGGCCAATGGTGCCCAGCGTTTCATAGGACCACATCACATCTTCGATGGTGACGGGGCTGCCGTCGGAAAACCGCGCCTCTGGTCGCAGGGTGAATTCGACCCATTCGCGGTTCGGTCCCGTTTCAATCGATTCGGCCAGAAGGCCGTACAAGGTGAAAGGTTCGTCCAAGGATCGCGCCATCAGACTTTCGCCGACGAAGTAGCGCAATTGCCACGATACCGATCCTTTGAGGATGAACGGATTGAGGCTGTCATAACCCCCGACCTCGGCCGTGACGATGCGCCCGCCCTTGGGCGCGTCGGCGTTGATATAGGGCAGGGACACAAAATCAGGTGGCAGGGCGGGGTCGCCATACATAGCTATGCCATGCTGGGGCTGCGCATGGGCAAGGCTGGCGGTCAGGATGACCGCGATGGCCGTGCGGCAGAAGGCCACAATTGTGCCGGATTGAAATGCCATTTTTGTGATGATCCCTGTCCTGATGTGATTTGCTTTCTGCCACCGTAAAGATGGTTTTGAGCCTTTTCAAACTTTTAGCTTGGATGCGCGCGACAGATTGCTTATAACAGGGGCACTGCTCGATAGGTTTCTTGCCTGTATGAAACCTGCCTCAATAACTTCACGCCCGCCTTGTGCGGGCGTTTTTTTTGGGCTTTGCGCCGGGCAGGTGACCTTTGCAGGTGCAGCATGTAAGGTGAGTCGGAAACCATATCCGAAGGACCCTCACATGCAGCTACAAGGTAAAACCGCCGTTATCACCGGATCGACCTCTGGCATCGGGCTGGGGATTGCGCGCGAACTGGCCAAGGCGGGTGCGAATATCGTGCTCAATTCCTTTACTGACAATGAAGAAGACCATGCGCTGGCCGCTGAAATCGCCGCTGCCACAGGGGTAGAGGCGAAATATGTGCAGGCCGATATGTCCAAGGGCGATGATTGCCGCCGTCTGATCAAGGACGCAGGAGCCTGCGATATTCTGATCAACAATGCGGGCATTCAGCATGTTGCGCCGATTCAGGATTTCGATCCCAAGAAATGGGATGCGATCATTGCGATCAATCTCAGCTCTGCGTTTCACACCACGGCGGCGGCTGTGACCGGCATGCGCGACCGCGGCTGGGGGCGAATCATCAATGTAGCCTCGGCGCATGGTCTGACCGCATCGCCCTATAAATCCGCCTATGTGGCCGCGAAACATGGGATTCTGGGCCTGACCAAGACGGTGGGGCTGGAAACCGCGCGCGATCCGATCACCTGCAACGCGATCTGCCCCGGCTATGTGCTGACACCGCTGGTCGAGGCACAGATTCCTGACACGATGAAGGAATACGATATGTCGCGCGAGGATGTGATCAACAAGGTCATGTTGGAACGCCAGCCCTCAAAGGAATTCGCCACGGTCGAGGAATTGGGCGGCACGGCGGTGTTTTTGTGCTCGGATGCCGCGGCACAGATCACGGGCACGTCGATTTCTGTCGATGGCGGCTGGACCGCGCAATGAAGCGGATCAATCTGGCGCTGCAAGGTGGCGGCGCGCATGGGGCCTTTACCTGGGGCGTGCTGGATGCGCTGCTGGCCGATGAAGAGATTGAGATTGCCGCAATCTCCGGCACCTCTGCGGGGGCGCTGAATGCGGCGGCGTTGAAATCGGGCTATGTCCGCGACGGGCGGGCCGGTGCGCGCGAAAATCTGGACTGGCTTTGGGGGCAGGTGGGGGCCGTCACCGATGATGCGATGTCGCATTGGGTGTCATCGCTGACCCCATCCGCCGCGCTGCTGGCCAAGGCGATGAAATATTCGCCCGCCTATGCGATGATGGATATGACCACGCGGATGCTGTCGCCCTATGTCTATGGGCCGATGCTGCGCAATCCGTTGGAAAAAATCGTCAATGAATTTCAATATGATGCCGTCTGCGCCAGCGACGGGCCCGATCTGCATATCTGTGCGACCAATGTGCGGTCCGGCAAGATCCGGGTGTTTACCGGCGATGAAATTTCCTGCGATGTCATCATGGCCTCGGCCTGTTTGCCGACGTTGTTTCAGGCGGTCGAATTCACCGATCCGCGCACCGGCAAGTCAGAGGCGTTCTGGGACGGCGGCTATGCCGGAAATCCCGCACTTTATCCGTTGTTCGCCAAAGGCTTGCCCGACGATATTCTGGTGGTGAATATCAATCCGCTGTACCGCGAGGAATTGCCGACCGATGTGCAGGCGATCCAGAACCGGATCAATGAGATCAGCTTCAATTCTTCCTTGCTGCGCGAATTGCGCGCCATCGCCTTTGTCAAACGGCTGATCGCGGATGGGGCGCTGTCATCGGTCACGATGAAAGACGTGCTCGTGCATATGATCTCGGACGATGTGCTGATGAACGAACTCAACGTCGCGACCAAGACGATCCCGCAGGCGGTGGTACTGGCGCGGCTGAAAGAGGCGGGGCAGGCGGCAGCAAAGGCGTTTTTGAAAAATCACAAGGCCGATCTGAACGTCAAAAGCACGATTGATCTTGCGGCGATGTTCAACTGAGCAGCTTGATCGCCAGTGCCCACATCACCACGCCGATGATGACATCCAGCCTGCGCCATGCGCGCGCAGATTGCATCACCGGGGCCAGCAAACGCGCGCCATAGCCAAGGCTGAAAAAGAACACATAGGACGCCAGCACGGCGCCAATGCCAAAGGCGGTTTTCAACCCCGCATCGGTATATTGCGTCGATACCGCGCCGACCAAACCCAGCGTATCAAGGTAAACATGCGGGTTCAACCAGGTAAAGGCGGCCCCCGTCGCCAGCGTCTGCCAAAGCCCGGCGGATTTACCGGCCAATTGCATCGCATAATCGCCTGTCATCGCAGCTTTGAACCGCAACGCGCCGTAGACAAACAGAAACGCCGCACCGCCCCATGCCATGACCTGCGGGAAAGCCGGGTAAATCGTCACGATATAGCCAAAGCCCAGCACACCCGCCGTGATCAGCAGGGCATCCGATGTCGCGCATAAAAGGCACAGCCAGAACACATGGCTTTTCGCCAGACCCTGCCGGAGGACAAAGGCGTTCTGCGCGCCGATCGCCAGAATAAGCGCAAATCCGGTGGCAAAACCGGTCATTCCTGCAGTCAGCACGATGTCATTCTACCACTTTTACCAATTCGGCCACGGGCTTGTTGCTTGGGTAAACCAGCCCTGCGGAAATCACCAGTTTGGCGGCGTCTTCCACGCTCATCTTCAGTTCCTTGATATCGCGGCGCGGCAGGAACAGCAAAAACCCTGATGTGGGGTTGGGCGTGGTCGGCAGGAACACGGTCACAAAGGTTTCACCATCGGACAACTGCGCCTCAATCTCGCCCTTGGCATCCGTCGAGACAAAGGCGATGGCCCAGATCCCCTTGCGCGGATATTCCACGAGACAGGCCTTGTCGAAAGACGTCTCGCGCTGGGAAAACACGGTTTCGGCAATCTGTTTGGCTGCGTTATAGACGGATCGCACGATAGGCATCCGGTCGACAAAGCGTTCTCCGATCGACAGAAACGACCGCCCGATCAGCCCCTTGCCCAGCCAACCGACAAAGATGGTGAAGATGAAAAAGATCACCACGCCGACGCCGCGCACATTGATCGTGATCTGGTTGAATTCACCGCGCCCCAGCAGGCGGTTGATCAGCGGTTCGGGATGATAATAATTCGGGACAAAGGGCCAGACCCAGCTATCGACCCAGCCCACAACCGTCCAGATCAGCCAGAAGGTCAGGCCGATGGGCGCGATGATGACCAGACCGGCCAGAAAATTGCCGCGCAGCCGCGCGATCATGCTGGGTCGGTTGCGACGTTTGATATCGTGTGGGATCGGGTCAGACATGATGTATCCGGCAAAGACAATGCGTTACACCTAAGGTTGGGCAGGCGGCGCGGCAAGCCAGTGCCGCCTGCCCAGACGTCTTTATTTCACCAGTTCCAGCGCGATTTTCGCCGCCAGCCGTGCATTGTTGCGTACCAAGGCGATATTGGCGGTCAGGGACCGGCCTTCGGTCAGGGTGAATATCCGGTCCAGCAGGAAAGGTGTCACCGCCTTGGCGCTGATTTTCTGTGCTTCCGCCTCGGCCAGTGCCTGCGCGATGATCGGGGCGAGCACCTCTGCCGCGATCTCATCGCTGGCGGGAATCGGATTGGTCACCAATTGCCCGCCCGACAGGCCCATCGCGACACGCATTTGATGGCTGGCGGCGATCTGTGCCGCGTCATCCATCCGCAAGGGCGCAGGCATATTGGATGCGGCGGACCAGAAGGCGGGGATTGTGTCTTGCCCATAGGCGATGACCGGCACGCCAAGCGTTTCCAGCACTTCAAAGGTTTTCGGCAGATCAAGGATCGCCTTCGCCCCGGCGCAGACCACGGTCACCGGCGTCAGTGCCAGTTCCTGCAGATCGGCAGAGATATCGAAACTGGTTTCCGCGCCCTGATGCACGCCGCCGATGCCACCGGTTGCAAAGACATGGATGCCCGCCAGCTGCGCCGCAATCATCGTGGCCGCCACTGTCGTCGCACCCGTGCCACCCGTGGCGATACAGGCCGCCAGATCAGCGCGCGACAGTTTCGCGACATTTTGCGCCTGACCCAAGGCATCCAGTTCCGCCGGTTCCAGCCCGATATGCAATTGCCCGTTCATCACGGCGATGGTCGCAGGCACGGCACCCTGATCGCGCAAATCCTGTTCCACCAGCCGCGCGGTTTCCACATTCTGCGGGAATGGCATGCCATGGGTGATGATCGTGCTTTCCAATGCGACGATGGCAAGGCCCTTGGCGCGGGCCTCGGCGACTTCGGCGGAATAGGTGATGGGAAGGCTCATGGTATTTCTCCTGAAACATAGGTGGCGGCGGCCTGACAGGCGCGCTGCAAAGCATCGGACCGGCCCATGCCCTGCGCCTCTGACGCGATATGGGCGGCCATGAATGTATCGCCTGCGCCGGTCACACGGGTGACCATGACGGCGGGCGGGATCTGGGTGATGATATCGCTGCCTGTCGCCTCCGAGGCGGATTTGCCGCCATCGGTGACCAGCGCGCGCCTTGCCCCGCGCGCGATCAGGCCAGCGGCAGCGGTTTCTGAACTGTCAAATTCGGTCTGACACAGCAACCCGGCTTCTTCGAGGTTCACGTATAATGTCGCCGATGGATGCCCCAGCAACGCCAGCAAGCGTTCCGCCTTGCCCGGTGACGCGGGTGCCACGCGCAGATCGGCATCGCGGAACAAGGGCGAGGTTGCGATTTCACGCAACAATTCCACCGTCAGATTGCCGTCCAGCGCCACAGGCCCGGACCATGGCCGGTCCACCGACCCCAAAGCACCTGATGCCAAGGGGCGCAGGATCTTGTCGCCCACAGCCTCCAGCGAATGGGCGTCGGCGATGGCGGCGATCAGACCATTGGCGCCTTCGATGGCCATATAGACATCCGTCGCCAAATCCTCGGACCGATAGACATGATCGCAGATCAGCCCCATGGCTGCGGCGGCAGCGATCAGTTCATCGCCCTCGGCATCGCGGCCAATGTTGGTCAACAGGGCAGGGGTCATGGCAAAGCGGCGCAGGGTCATGGCGATATTCATCGCGACACCACCGGGCAGGCGGGTGATGCGCCCCGGCACGTCAGACCCCACGCGCATATGGCTGGGCGCGCGACCGATCACGTCCCACAGGACCGAACCGATGCAAAGGATGTCAGGCGCATGTGTCATGATCCGCTTCTGCCGCGAAGCCCAGCCAAGAGCAAGAGAGCTTAATCCCCTTGCACCCATTGGGATTGGCCGTTAAGGGAACGGCACTTAATCCCGCAAGCGGGGGCGGGTGTCTTGGGGAGAAATCCCAAACATCCACCGGTTGGCCGATAGGCTGATCCCCCGCTGAGGCTGAAACCGGAAAGGAAACGACCATGGCTCTTCCAGAGTTTAACATGCGTCAGCTTTTGGAAGCTGGCGTTCACTTTGGCCACCAGACTGCGCGCTGGAACCCTAAGATGGGTCAATACATCTATGGGTCGCGCAACGGCATCCACATCATGGACCTGACACAGACCGTTCCATTGCTGGATCAGGCGCTGCAGGTCATCCGTGACACCGTCGCCAAGGGCGGCCGCGTCCTGTTCGTTGGCACCAAGCGTCAGGCACAGACACCGATCATGGAAGCTGCTGAAAAATCAGCACAATTCTACATGAACCACCGCTGGCTCGGTGGTACGCTGACCAACTGGCAGACCGTGTCGCAGTCGATCAACCGTTTGAAGGCGATTGATGAGGCATCCGCCAACGGCTTTGCCGGCCTGACCAAGAAAGAACGTCTTGGCATGGAACGCGAGCAGGGCAAATTGCAGGCTTCCTTGGGCGGGATCCGCGAAATGGGCGGCGTGCCGGACCTGATGTTCGTCATCGACGTGAACAAAGAAGCCCTCGCCATCGCGGAAGCCAACAAGCTGGGCATCCCCGTAGTGGCCGTGGTTGACACCAATTGCTCGCCTGCCGGCATTGATTATGTCATCCCCGGCAACGACGACGCAGCCCGCGCGATCGCACTTTACACCGATCTGGCCGCACGTGCCGCCCTTGACGGCATGACAGCACAGCTGGGCGCCGCTGGCGTCGATATGGGTGCAATGGAAAACTACGCTGAAGAAACGCTGGCACAAGAAGCAGCAAGCGCTGCCGAAGCCGCCAACGCCTGATAGCGTCACAAAACTTTGGGGCAGGGGCGTTATGCCCCGCCTGACCCATTCCGTTGAAGGAGAGATAACATGGCAATCACCGCTGCAATGGTGAAAGACCTGCGCGACAGCACAGGCGCGGGCATGATGGACGCCAAAAAGGCGCTGACCGAAACCGATGGCAATATGGAAGCCGCCGTTGACTGGCTGCGCACCAAAGGCCTTGCCAAAGCCGCCAAAAAGGCCGGGCGCACCGCCGCCGAAGGTCTGGTGGCCGTCGCTGTCGAAAATGGCAAGGGGATCGCTGTCGAAGTGAACTCTGAAACCGATTTCGTCGCCAAGAACAGCGATTTCCAGAAGATGGTGCAGAACATCGCCACTGTCGCGCTGAGTGTTGATGATGTCGATGCGCTGAAAGCGGCTGATCTGAACGGCAAATCCGTGGAACAGACCGTCACAGACACCGTCGCCGTGATCGGTGAAAACATGTCCGTGCGCCGCATGTCCACATTGTCGGGCGGGTCGGTCGTGACTTACGTCCACAATGCCGCTGCCCCGAACATGGGCAACATCGGTGTGCTGGTCGCGATGAACGGCGACAACGAAACATTCGGCCGTCAGGTCGCGATGCATATCGCCGCGGCCAACCCGTCTGCGCTGTCAGAGGCTGATCTTGACCCCGCAATGGTCGAGAAGGAAAAGCAGGTCCAGATCGATATCGCCCGCGAATCCGGCAAGCCCGATGCAGTGATCGAAAAGATGATCGTCGGTCGCATGCAGAAATATATGGCCGAAGTCACCTTGCTGAACCAGCAATTCGTGGTGAACCCTGACCTGACAGTTGCTGCAGCCGCAGCAGAGGCTGGCGTGGAAATCACCGGCTATGTGCGTCTGGAAGTCGGCGACGGCATCGAAGTCGAAAAAGAAGATTTCGCCGCTGAAGTCGCCAAACTGAACGGCTAAGGCCATAAAAAATCGGCACCGCCATCGAAATTGATTGGCGGTGCCTCACTGGATTAAAATGAGTCCAATTCTACGGAACATACCGAACGTCCCAACTCACTAACAAACGCGCCATCCAAACCTGACGCGCTGAATGCCCTGCATTAAGGGCAGGCCGATAACCTTGAAAATGCAAGGTCGTATAGGCGACCACGCAACATGCGCGGATTAACCATAAAGTAATCTATTTTTGTGAAAAATTGAAGTCAGGAAAACCTGACCTTTCGCGCATTTTCGCCCTTCAGGACGGTAAATCCAGCAGAAACATCTGGTTATAAAACGCCGCTTTCAGCACGGCTTGTGGGGTCGTGGTCACGTCCAGCGTTTCACGCGCCAGCCGCAGGTGTTTTTCCACGGTCGCCGGCGTCAGACCCAGCAAAAGTGCCGTATCCTGCACGGATTTGCCGTCACCCACCCATTGCAGCACCTCGCGCTGGCGGCGGGTCAGGCTCCGGTCACCGGCATGGGGCAGGGACAGCAGTTTCAGATGCATCACATTGTTCATCATGATGATCGCGTCGCCATCCACGGCCCAGCGTTCATCCACCTCATCCTGGCTCGTACCCCGCGCCGCGGTCAGCGCAATCGCGCCCTTGGCGCGGCGCGAAATCGACCGAAAGGAAATCGTGTAACCAGCCGTGACACCCATAGCGCGGTTGAATGCGACCACACGTTGTTCACCGGGGCTCAACGCATCGACCTGGCGTTTGTCCTGCAACCAGCCCCAGCTACTGGCACCGTCATTGGCCATGGCCCAGCGGATCATCGGCGCGTGCTGGTAAAGTCCCTGATCAAAGAAACCCTTCATGTAATCGGGGGTCTGGGTGGACAGCAAAATCCAATCCTGCCGGTCGCCCAGCGAATGCTCCGTCACATGGCGGCTATAGCCATACATGATCCGTTCAAATCCATATTGCGCCATCAGACGGACATGCGCATCCCACAATTCTTCGACCGTGGTCGCATTCGTCAGCTTATCCAGCTTGGATATGAATGTCTTCATTCAGCCGACCCAAGGTAACCTACAAGCGCCTCCATCGCGAGCGGATAGCCTGCCGCGCCGAAACCGCAGATCTGCCCAAGCGCCACCGGCGCGATCCAGGATTTATGGCGGAATGTTTCGCGGGCATGGATGTTGGACAGGTGCAATTCGATCACAGGCAACATGATCGCAGAGATCGCATCCATCAGCGCGATGGATGTATGGGTCAGCGCACCGGCATTCAGGATCACGCCGGAATGCACACCGCGCGCGGCGTGCAGCGCGTCGATCAGCACGCCTTCATGATTGCTTTGCCGGAAATCCATCGTGACGCCAAGCGCCTCAGCCTTGGCAACGCAGCTTGCTTCGATGTCTTGCAATGTAACGGGGCCGTATACCTCTGGCTGGCGGGTGCCAAGCAGGTTGAGGTTGGGGCCGTTCAAAATCAGGATACTATGTTTCATGTCGCTCTCTTACACCTTTAATTAATTGCACAAAGCGAATTTTGTTCCTATGCGACCTCAGGTATTCGCCAAATAGCTAAGTTAACATAATACTGATTATGCGCCTTAAGGACATCCTCGGTTGAACACCCCCACGCATCCTACGCCAGCAGCACCAGCGACCGTTCGTCCCAGACAACCCGTGTCTTGACGCCCACATCCAGCACCGGCCGCCCGATCAGGTTTTTCATCGCGATGTTCAACGGCTGATCCACGCCGGCGATCCGCACATCGTAATAGGTCATGTCGCCGTAATAGACGACCTCATCCACCACGCCGTCAATCAGCTTGCGGTCCGTCGTTTCGCCGTCAAACAGAATGGCGAGCGTCTCTGGCCGCACCCCTGCCACCGCCGCCCCCTTGTGCAATGCCATCGGGGCTTGTTCGGCATTCACGCTGACGGCCCCAAGTCCGGCGACGTCTACCGTGATCATATCGCTGATCTCTTGCACATCGGCGGCGAGAAAATTCATCTTGCCGATGAATTCCGCCACACGGCGCGAATTGGGACGCCGGTACAGCGTTTCAGGGTCGGCCAGTTGCCCGATCTCACCCTCGAACATCACGGCGATGCGGTCGGACATGACCAAAGCCTCTTCCTGATCATGGGTGACCAGAATAAAGGTGATCCCGACATGGCGCTGCAAGCGGATCAATTCGACCTGCATCTGTTCGCGCATCTTCTTGTCCAACGCTGACAAAGGTTCATCCAGCAGCAAAACCTTGGGTTTCAGGATCAGCGCGCGCGCCAGCGCCACGCGCTGCCGCTGCCCCCCAGACAAGGCATGGGACGCGCGTTTGCCATAGCCGGACAGGCCGACCATGCTCAACGCCTCTTCGACCATCTGGGCCTTGACCTCTTTGCCCAGATCAGACCGTTTTCGCAGGCCAAAGGCCACGTTTTCCGCCACCGACAGATGCGGGAAAATCGCATAGGACTGGAACACCATATTGGTCGGGCGTAGGTTGGCGGACACCCCGGCCATGTTTTTGCCACCGATCATCACGACACCGCCCGAGACATCCTCCAGCCCTGCGATCACCCGTAACAACGTGGTCTTGCCGCAGCCCGACGGACCCAGAAGTGAGAAAAACTCACCCGTATTGATGGTCAGATCAATCCCGCGCAAGGCGTGATAATCGCCGTAATATTTATTGACGCCCGTGAGCGTGATCAAAGCTGTCAAAGAAAGCCCCCTTTGTCTTTTACACCTGCGCGGGCCATGCCGCGGCGGCGCAAAAGCTCTGCAATAGTCAACAGGATGATCGACAGCGCGACCAATATCGTCCCCAGCGCCATGACGATGGGCAAGGATGCGGGAAACCGCATCAGCCCCCAGATATAGACCGGCATCGTCGGGCTGGTGCCGGACAGGAAGAATGCGATGATGAATTCATCCAGCGAAATGGTGAAAGCGATCAACATGCTCGAAATGATCCCCGGCATGACCAACGGCAATGTCACCAGCCGGAACGCGGAAAACCGGCTTTCGCCCAGGTCCATCGCCGCTTCTTCCATGCTGGGATCAAGGTTCTGGAAAGCCCCGTTCAGGATCGCGATACAGAACGGCGTGCAGATCAGAACATGGGCCGCGATGATCGTCCAATGTGACAGGCCCATGTCGAAAATCTGTACCACGACGACCAGCAGCGATACGGCGACGATGATTTCCGGCAACACAAGCGGCAGCATGATGAACCCCATGATGCCCGCCTTGACCGGAAAGCGGTACATCGCCCCTGCCCGTGCCGCGCAGATCCCCAGCAGCGTCGACAGGATCGCCGTCATCACCGCGATGAACAGCGAATTGCGCACCGCCGTGTGCAGCGATGTATTGGTCATCAACGCGCTGAACCATTCCGTCGTGAACCCCGACAAAGGAAAGGCGATGATCCTCGCGTCATTGAAGGCAAACACCGGCAGCAGCACGATCGGCGCATAAAGAAAGATCAGATAGGCGACGGCATAGATACGCAGGCTCATGTCCGGCCCCGCAGCCAGCGGCGGTTCAGCAGCACGAAAAACAGGCTGATCGCTGTCACCGATAACATCGCCACCACGGCCAGCGCGGCCCCCAGCGGCGCATTGTTCAGCGCCAGAAACTGCGTCTGGATCATATTCGCGATCAGCTTGCCCCCGGCCCCGCCCATCAGTTCCGGCGTCACATAATCGCCGATGGTCGGGATGAACACGATCAGCACCGCCGCCACCACGCCCGGCATCGCCAGTGGCAAGGTCACGCGGAAAAACGTCATCACCTTGTTTTCACCCAGATCCTGCGACGCCTCTAACAAGGACCGGTCGATCTTTTCCATGGCCACGAAGATCGGCAGGATCGCGAATGGCGCATAGGCATGGGCCAGCGTGATGATCACCGCATTGACGTTATACAGGATAAAGGTCAGCGGTTCGTCAATCAGCCCGATGTTCAGCAGGCCAGTGTTGATCACCCCGTTATAGCCAAGGATCACTTTCCACAGAAAAACCCGGATCAGATAGGACGTCCAGAACGGGATCGTGATCAGAAACAGCCACAGCGCCTTGCGGTCAGGCCGCACATGGAAAGACACGAAATAGGCAACCGGAAAGGCCAGGAGCACCGTCACCAGCGTCACAGTGCCGGACACGAACAAGGACCGCTGCAACAGTGCGCCATAGATCGGCTGATCGATGATCGTGCGGTAATTGTTCAGGGTGAATGTCGTGTCGACATCCATGAAATTCTGGGTCCAGAAGCTGAACAGGATGATCGCCCCCAGGGGGAAGGCCATCAGCAAAAGCGCATAGAAAAACGGCGGGCTGATCAACAGCAATCCGCGCCCGCCTTCGGTTTTCGTCAGTCTCTTGAACATGGGGTGATCTTGATCGCCACAGGGAAAAGATCAATATCAAAACGGTGGCGCGCTGCAGAAACCTGTCAGATTATTGGGCACTTGCCCGATTTCGCGCCAGCCCGGAAACGCGAAAAGGCCCGCAGATGCGGGCCTTTCCAAACAATTGCCAAACTTAACGCTTGGAGAACTGGAAGCTCTTACGCGCTTTCGCCTTGCCGTATTTTTTCCGTTCCACAACGCGGCTGTCGCGGGTCAGGAAACCGGCGGCTTTCAGCGCGGGGCGCAGGGATGGATCGTAAAGCTGCAACGCTTTGGACACACCATGCTTGACCGCACCGGCCTGACCGGACAGACCACCACCCTTGACGGTGGCCACAACGTCGAACTGACCTGTGACACCAGCGATGGAAAACGGCTGGGCAAGGATCATCTGCAGCACAGGGCGTGCAAAATAGACCTTCATTTCCTTGCCGTTCACGACGACCTTGCCGGAACCGGGGCGAATCCAAACGCGGGCGACCGCATCTTTACGCTTGCCGGTGGCATAGGACCGGCCGAATTCGTCACGGACGGGTTCACGGGGGGCGGCGACGGGTGCTGTTGCCGCAGCTTCAGATTCAACACCTTCAGCGACCTGCCCCAGCTCTTCGAGCGAATTGACTTGATCGGCCATTATGCGGTCCTCGTGTTCTTTTTGTTCATGGATGCAACATCCAGAACTTCGGGCTTCTGGGCTTCCATGCCATGTTCCGCACCTGCGAAAATCCGCAGATGGGTCATTTGCAGGCGCGACAGCTTGCCACCGGGCAGCATGCGCTGAACGGCTTTTTCGACGACGCGCTCTGGGTGCTTGCCTTCGAGGATTTCTGCCTTGGTCTTGGATTTGATCCCGCCGGGGTGGCCCGTGTGCCAGTAATAACGTTCATCACGCTTGTTACCGGTCATCTGGATTTTCTCGGCATTGATCACGATCACATTGTCGCCCATATCCATGTGCGGTGTGAAGGATGGCTTGTGCTTGCCGCGCAAGCGCATGGCGATGATCGAGGCAAGACGGCCCAGAACAACGCCTTCAGCGTCGATCAGGATCCATTTTTTCTCGATATCCGCCGGGGTAGCGGTAAAGGTTTTCATATCTCACCAAAGGTTTGGGGTGGCATTGCGCCACGGTCATTCGGATAGGTGGCTTATAAGCCCCGCGAAATCCGCGTCAAGCGGCGTTTATTCAAATTAAACAAGCAAAAACAATAGATTACAAATTAGGTATTATAATACCCCATTCATTCACACCGAAATCTGCTGTGGCGGATGGGCCAGCAGGTCGCGCAGCACATACAAAGCGTCCACAAACGTCTGATGCGGCACCAGACCGTTCACCGCAATCCGGACTGCATGCACGCTGCGCCCGTCGCGCAGGGCAAAATCATCAGCGGATTTGATCAGCACGCCCGCCGCATCGGCCGCCTTGAGAAATTCGCCGCTACGCCAGCCCAGTGGCAGCTCCAGCCACACGAACGGCACATCCTCGGACCAGTTGAGCTTGTACATGCCCAGCACATTGACCGCCGCACGGATATCCTGGGCAATCCGGTCTCTGACCGCATCCAGCACATCGTCAATGCCGGGCTGCGACAAGACATGGGCATATAGATCCGTCATCAACCGCGTCACCCCGAAGGAACTGAACGTCGCCGTGCGTACCAGTGCCGATGTCCACCCCTGCGGCGCCAAGGCAAAACCGATCCGCAACGCCGCAGAAATGGATTTTGACGGTGAAATGACGTGCCAGCCCAGTTCAGGCAGCAAGGCGCGATAGCTTTGCCCCTTGGGCGCGGTACGCATCAACCGGTAACAATCGTCATCCAGCACATGCACGCCATAGCGCTGTGCGATCTGCGCGATTTCCTGGCGGCGGGCGGGCGTTGTGTGGCGCACGGTCGGGTTGCAGACCTCTGACGAGGTGCAGAAAACCTGGATGCCATGTGCCTTGATCACCGCCTCAAAGGCCGCCGGGTCAGGCCCATCCGCATCCCACGGCACGCCGACGACATCGGCGCGGCACATGGCGGCGGCATAGCGGAACCCTCCATAACTCAGCGCATCAACCGCCACCACAGGCCGCGCGCCATGCAGGATGGTTTGCAAAATCATGACGACGGCGCTTTGCCCGCCATGGGCGGTGACGATATCATCAACCGAAAAGGCGCCAATGCGTGCGACGCTCAGATAGGCGGCAATGGCCTCGCGGGCGGCAAGATCGGTCTGCCTGTCGGGATAGCGCAGCAATTGTTCAGTCGGCATGGTGTCGGCCAGATGATGCATCGCATCGCGGATCATCTGCCCCTGCCCCATATCCGGCATCTTGGGGCTGAGCAGATGGGCAACCCCGGCGGCGTGCGACATCCGGTCATCGGCCACCAAGGTCGCAGGGCCCGTGGGGCGCGGGCTGCGTTGCGCCGCGGCGACAAAGGTGCCGCGCCCGACGACCGCAACAAGCCGACCCTCATCCGTCAGCATCTGATAGGCCCGCGCCACGGTCCCCGGCGTCACCCCGATCTGATAGGCAAGATCACGCACGGGGGGCAATTGCGCATCCGGCACCAATTGTCCCGATACAATACCTTCACGGATCGCCTGTGCGAGCGCTTTGAACTTTGCTTTACCCGCCGCGCCAAGGTGCGATTTGAAAATTGTATCCGATACAATCAATTTATAGACCTCCCGTCAGAGTGTATTGTATCAAGTTATTGTAGCATAAAGCTGCATTGTGTCAATACAATTTGAGGGAGTTGTCCCATGTCATACGCGCTCCGCCCTGCGCAAATCGCCATTTTGAACAATCGGTCTCAGCTGCCCGTCGTGGCCGGCCTGGCCGTACGTTTCGCGGTGATCGTGACCACATGGGATCTGCGTCGGCGCACCCGACGGCATTTGCACGACCTGCCACCGCATCTGTTCAATGATATTGGCTTGGATTGTCACACGGCGATTGCCGAAGCATCCAAGCCTTTCTGGCGGGCCTGACAGCCCCGCCTCTTCCTGACTGGGCCGGGGCTTCCCGGCCCTTTTTTCAGGCTGGCGGGATTGCATAGGTCATTGACGCACGCGCCACAGGCCCTGCCTGCCCGGCGCTGTGGATCAGCGCGTCACTGACGGCAAGCGACTTACCCAGCTTCAGCAAACGCGCATCGCAGACCAAGGGCTGACCGGCCGCAGGTTTGCGCATGAAATCAAGGTTGCAACTTGTGGTCACCGCCAGCGCCTTTGGCCCGATATGGGCAAGGATCAGCAGATATATCGTCACATCGGCCAGTGCGAACATCGCAGGCCCCGAAATGGTGCCGCCCGGGCGCAGGTGCTGATCCCCCACCTGCATCTGCACGGCGATCCGGCCCGGTGCCAGCATATCCACAAAGAAATCGCCCTGCACCTGCGGAAAGGTGCTGGCGATGAAATCATGCAGCGCCGGGATGTCCATCTGCAACTGCATCAGGGGCCGGTGGAATAGGACGTGCGGTCGCCTTTTGGCCGTGCCTCGTCCGGCATCTCGCCGGTGACAAGGTAAATCACCTGTTCGGCCATATTCGTGGTCAGATCGCCCATCCGTTCGATATTCTTGGCCACGAAATGCAGATGCATGCAGGCAGTGATATTGCGCGGGTCTTCCATCATGAAGGTCAGGAATTCGCGAAACAGCGCGTTATACATCTGATCGACCTCATGGTCGCGCTGGCGCACGTCTTCGGCCAGACCCGCATCGCCGCGCACATAGGCGTCAAGCGTGTCTTTCAACATCCCTTCCACCTCGCGCGCCATCCGGCGCAGCGCGTTGTCCGACCCGCTGACCGGGCGCATTTCCGCCAGAACAGAGGTGCGCTTGGCGATATTCTTGGCGTAATCGCCGATCCGTTCGAGCGATGCCGCCAGCCGCAGCACGGTCAGGATCGCGCGCAGATCCTTGGACACCGGCGCGCGCAGCGCAATCGTGCGCGCCGCCTCTTCGTTGATCTGTTCTTCCAGATCGTCAATCGCCTTGTCGGCCTGACGCACCTTTTCGGCCAGTTCGATATCGCGTTCGCCCAGCGATTGCGCGGCCTTGATGATGGCATCTTCCACCAGACCGCCCATCTTGACGATCAGGTTTGTGATGCCTTCCAGATCGCGGTCATAGGCGGATGAAATATGGTCGGTCATCGCAGTCTCCTGTCTGGTCCGGCCCGACGGCTAGCACAGCTTTTTTGTGGTCTTCGTGTCAAAGACCTAGTCAATTTATGACAAAGATTCCACCGGCAAAAGGACCGACACGAGCGTCCCTTTCCCCAACTCGCTTTCGATCAGCAACCGGCCCCGGTGCCGGTTGACGATATGTTTTACGATAGCAAGGCCCAGCCCGGTGCCCCCCACTTCGCGCGAACGGTGGCTGTCGACACGGTAAAACCGTTCCGTCAGCCGCGCGATATGATGCGGTGCGATCCCATCGCCCTGATCCGCGACGCTGATCTGCACCCCCTGCCCGCGCAGCCGCAGATGATGCGCCGGCGCATGCAGCGTGACGACCAGTTCCTTGCCCGCCGCACCATATTTGATGCCGTTTTCGATCAAATTGCCGAACACCTGCCGCAATTGTCCGGCATCTCCCGGCACCGACAGATGTTCGACCTGGGTTTCCAACCGGACGGTGACATCGGCGGCGGCGGCCTGCGGTTCCAGCCCCTTGATCGCCGCAGCCAGCAGGCCGGTGAGTTCGACCTGCTCGCGCGGGCGGACGCGTTCATCCTCTTCCACCCGGCTCAGCGACAAAAGATCATTCACCAGCCGTGTCATCCTGTTCGCCTCATGTGCCATGATGCCCAGAAACCGCGCCCGCGCCGCCGGATCATCGCGCGCCGCCCCAGTCAGGGTTTCGATAAACCCCAGCAAGGCGGTCAGCGGCGTGCGCAATTCATGGCTGACATTGGCGACAAAATCGCGGCGCATCTTGCCGACATCTTCTGCCGCGCTCTGGTCTTCGAAACTCAGCACCACGTCAGCATCGGACAAGGCGATGACGACCTGATAAAACGTGTCCTTTTCATGATCGCGCGTCACAAAGCGGACCTTGGCACTGATGCCTGTGCTGCGCACCGCAGCGATGGCATCGATGATGCCCGGCTGGCGCAGGGCGGTGATGTGATGCTTGCCGATCAGCCCGGTGCCCAACAGCCTTTCCAGCGGCGGGTTCGTCGCGCGAATCCGGTCATCCGGGCCGATCACCAGCACCGGCAACGGGATTGCGGCAATCAAGGATAAAATGCGTTCGGTAGACACAATAAGGCTTTCAGATCAGGACAATCGATTTAGTGATGCTTTCCCGCCATGCAGGCAAGGTTGAAATGTCGCCGTGTCACTATCCGCTGAAAATGTCATGTTTCTGTGATATAAAAACGTTTCGATTGATAGTATGCGAGTGCCAATGTGCCCAAAGATAGAATAGAATCAGATACTGGTCCTGCCCTTGGCATCCGCAACGGCAGGATACTGGTCGTGGGTGATATTGCACGATGGAAAGCTCGGGGCCGCTTGCAAGACACGATGGCGCATTGCCACTTTCTTGATCTGCCAGAGCTTGATGCCTGCACGATCCGGCGGTGCAACCCCGGGCTTGTCCTGTCACCGCTGATGGCGGACGGGTTCGACGCCATCGATGTGGCTGAACGCTTGCAGGCGGCCGGTTTCGCCGGGCGCTACCGCGTGCTGGCAGATGCGCTGCCCGACCCTGATCTGATCCGCCGTGAAATCCGAGCCCTGGCCCCCGCGCTGGATTTCGATCTTCTGGTCCTGCCCGGTCTGCCGTCCTAAAGCGCGCGCAGGTTCTGTCGGAACCGTTCCGCGTTCTTCTGGTAATGCAGGGCCGAGGCCTGCAGCCGCGCAATCGCCGCCGCGTCCAGATCGCGCACCACCTTGCCCGGCGCGCCCATCACCAGCGACCCGTCGGGGATCACCTTGCCTTCGGTCACCAGCGCCCCTGCCCCGATCAGGCAGTTTTCCCCGATCACAGCGCCATTCAGCACAATCGCCCCCATGCCGATCAGGCTGTTCGCGCCAATCGTGCAGCCATGCAGCATCACCTTATGGCCAATCGTGCAGCCCGCGCCGATCACCAGGGGAAAGCCCATGTCGGTATGCAGCACGCAGTTTTCCTGAATATTGCTGCCTGCGCCGATATGGATCGTCTCATTATCGCCGCGCAATGTGCTGCCGAACCAGATAGAGGCGCGCGGCTCAACCACCACCCGTCCGATCAAGTAACAACCGGGGGCGACCCAGGCGTCATCTGCAATCTCAGGTTCCAGATCACCAAGGGCATAAAGGCTCATATCAACTCTCCGAACTGGGTCTGCAGGGCGCGGACATGGTCCACCAATTGCGGTTGCTGGCTGCGGCGCAGCCGTTCGGCGCTGATGATGGTTTTCAGCGCGGCTTCGGTCGCGTCGATATTGTCATTGATCAGCACATAATCATAGCCGTCCCAATGGCTGATTTCATCCCAACTTTTCTGCATCCGTTTTTCGATCACCTCGGGCGCGTCCTGCCCGCGGCTGACCAGACGGCGGTGCAATTCGGGGATCGACGGCGGCAGGATGAAGATCGACAGCACATGCGGGCTAAGCGAGGAATTGCTGATCTGTTGCGCGCCCTGCCAGTCGATATCGAACAGCACATCGCGCCCGGCCTCGATCGCGGCCTGCACAGGGGCTTTGGGTGATCCATAGTAGTTGCCGAACACCAAGGCATGTTCGAGCATTTCCCCATCCGCGACCTGTTTTTGAAAGTCTTCGGTGCTGACGAAGTAATATTCGCGCCCGTCCTCTTCACCTTCGCGCGCAGGCCGCGTGGTGGACGAGACCGAGAAACGCAAACTGTCGTCCCAGACCCGCAGCCGCCCCGCCAGCGTCGATTTGCCCGCGCCGGACGGCGAGGACAGGATGATCAAAAGGCCGCGTCGTTGCATGGTTCACTCCACATTCTGGATTTGTTCGCGCATCTGTTCGATGACAGCCTTGAGGTCAAGACCGACCGCCGTGAGCGCAGCGGATTGCGCCTTGGCACACAGCGTATTGGCCTCGCGGTTGAATTCCTGCGCAAGGAAATCAAGCTTGCGGCCCACGGGCTGGTCCTGCGCCAGCAGATCGCGCGCCGCTGCCACATGGGCGCGCAGGCGGTCGATTTCCTCGGTCACGTCGGTCTTGACGGCAATCAGGGCAAGTTCCTGCGCAAGGCGCGCCGGATCGGCATCCGCCACGTTATCCATCACACGGGCCAGTGCCGCTTGCAGCGTGTCGCGTTGCGCTGTCGCGCGCCCTGCGGCGGCTTTGTCCGCAAGATCGGTCAAGGTGGCGATCCGGGTCAACTGGTCGCTGATCAACGCCAGCAATGCTGCGCCTTCAGCGTCACGCATTGCCGTAAAGTCATCCAGCAATCCGTTGAATTTGCGTAAAAGTTCATCGGTCAATGCCGTATTGTCATCATCCGATGCACTGGCCACCAGCACGCCCCGTTGCGCCAGCACATCGGCCGCCGTGGGCTGGCCCAGCGTCACCCCCATGGCAAAGGCGCGTTCCTGCACCTGATCCAGCGCCTGCAACACTGCCGTCAAGGCACCCTCGTCCAGCCGCAATCCGCCGCCCGCATCATCCCGCGTCAGGCGCAGATTCACCGTGACATGGCCCCGCGTCACCGCCCCCTGCACTACGCTGCGGATCGGCTGTTCCAGTGCGCTGAACCCATCGGGCAGGCGCAGCCGCAGATCAAGGCCGCGGCCATTGACGCTGCGCATCTCCCACAGCCAGCCGACAGGGCCCGCATCGCCGGTGCGGCTGGCAAAAGCGGTCATGGATCGGATCATCGCGGGCCTCTTTCGCTGTGCTGTGGCTGTTCTGGGCGCAGCTAATGGAAAACGCCCCCGTTGGGCAACCCCGCGGCGCAGGGGATAGGGTGGACGTCAGTCCACGCTACCGCCATTAACCGGTTAACCCGTTAACACTTTGTTAAGTGATCTTGACGAAAAATGACGTTAGATCTTGCGGGGTAAATGTTTTGCCGTTCCGCAGTGAATGGTGTTTTTTAGTTCCGAGGGTTCTATGTCGACCACCTATGATCATCCCGATATCCCGCAGGGTCCGCGGCCCGGTGCCAATTGCGCTATTCTGCGCAGCTTAGAGAGTTATTGGCAATCTTTGCGCCACGCGCGCCACCTGCCCGTCCGCAGCGCGATTGCCCCCGACCGGATCGATGCCGCCCTGCCCTATGCGTTCATACTGCAACGGGTCGCGCCCGGTGTCGCGCGGATGCGGGTCGCGGGACAGCGTATTCATGATCTGTTGCGGATGGATGCGCGCGGCATGCCGGTGTCGATCCTGTTCGCGCCTGCCAGCCGCGACCGGCTGTGCGATCTAGTCGAAACCGCCTTTACCCGGCCCGCCATTGTTGCCGCGAGCCTTGTATCACCGGCACAGACGTTTCGGCCTGCCCTGCAAGGCACGGTCCTGATGCTGCCGATGCGCGACGATTACGGTCAGATCAGCCGCGTGCTGGGCGCGCTGGTCACGCCTGACGCACAGGGCCATGTGCCGCGCCGGTTTGATCTGGCCCATGACCGCGCGCTGCGGATCGACCCGCTGTCCATCGCGCTGGCCAGCAGCGCGCCTGCCCCCGCGCAAAAGCCGGACGCGCTGCGCCCGGCTTTGCGATTGGTCGTCAACAATGGCTGATCAGCTTGCCTTGGCCTGACTGATCTTGCTGCGGCGCGCCGACAATTCCTCGGCCACCAGAAACGCCAGTTCCAGCGATTGCGATGCGTTCAGGCGCGGATCGCAAGCGGTGTGGTACCGGTCCGACAGATCCTCTTCCGTCACCGCCCGCACGCCGCCGGTGCATTCGGTCACGTCCGCGCCGGTCATTTCGAAATGGACACCGCCGGGGATCGTGCCTTCGGCGTTGTGGACGCCAAAGAATTCCTTGACCTCGCGCAGCACGCTTTCGAACGGCCGGGTCTTGTAGCCGGTCGAGGATTTGATCGTATTGCCGTGCATCGCGTCACAGGTCCAGACGACATTGGCACCCTCTTCCTCGACCGCGCGGATCAGGCGCGGCAGATGATCGCCCACAGCCCCTGCCCCGAAACGGGCGATCAGGGTCAGACGCCCCGGCTCGTTTTCGGGGTTCAGCGATGCCATCAACGCCTTGAGGTGGCCCGATGTCATCGACGGGCCGCATTTCAAACCGATCGGGTTCATCACACCCTTGCAGAATTCGACATGCGCGCCGTCCGGCTGACGCGTGCGGTCCCCGATCCAGATCATATGGCCGGACCCGGCCAGCATCTTGCCCGATGTGGAATCAAGCCGGCACAGCGCCTCTTCATATTCCAGCAACAAGGCTTCGTGGCTGGTATAGAAATCCACCGTCTGCAATTCATGGTTGGTGTCAGATGTCAGCCCGGCGGCCTGCATGAAATCCAGCGTATCGGTGATCCGGCTGGCCATGTCGGAATATTTCTTGACCTCATTGCCATCGGTAAAGCCCAGCGTCCATTTATGGACCTCGTGCACGTTGGCAAAACCGCCCGTGGAAAAGGCGCGCAGCAGGTTCAGCGTCGCCGCCGCCTGCAGATAGGCCTGCAACATGCGGTCAGGGTCGGGATTGCGCGCCTCTGGCGTGAAATCGAACCCGTTGATGATATCGCCGCGATAGCTGGGCAGTTCCACACCGTCCAGCACCTCGGTCGGGGCGGAACGCGGTTTCGCCATCTGGCCCGCCATCCGGCCGATTTTCACCACCGGTACTTTCGCGCCATAGGTCAGCACCATCGCCATCTGCAACAGCACCTTGAACGTGTCACGGATGCCATTGGCAGAAAATTCCGCGAAACTTTCGGCACAATCGCCGCCCTGCAACATGAACGCCTCGCCCCGGCTGACAGCGGCCAGCTGCTTGGTCAGCTTGCGTGCCTCGCCTGCAAAGACCAGGGGTGGATAACTGGCAAGACGCGCCTCAACCGCCGACAACGCGGCGGCGTCGGTATATTCGGGCATCTGGACCCGTGGCTTTTTGCGCCAGTCCGATTTTTGCCAGTCAGTCATGGTCTTGCTCCAGTCAACAAAGTTAGCGGTATCGCGGCGCGGTATAACCTGCCAGCCTCTCAGGGCCAATGCCAAACTGCATCGCGTATATTTGCCCCTTGTCGGCAGGGGCGAAAACTGGTGATGTCCCGCGACGAACCAGCCAAGGTGAAACGCCATGAGCCAAGCGCCCCAGATCATCGATGTCGGCCCCGTGACCAAGCCGCGCCGTTTTGTTTTCGTGCTGATGAATCAGTTCACCATGCTGTGCTTTGCCTGCGCGGTCGAAAGCCTGCGCATCGCCAACCGCACGGCAGGCAAACAGATTTATGACTGGGTCATCATTGGCGATGGCGGCGATATCGCCACCTGTTCCAACGGCTGTGCGTTCAAATTGCAAAGCGATCTGATCGAGCTGGACCGCGACGACACAATCATGCTGTGCGGCGGTCTGGATGTGCAGAAAGCCACCACCAAACGCGTCCTGAACTGGTTGCGCCGCGAGGCACGGCGCGGTGTGCAGGTCGCTGGCCTGTGTACTGCGGGCTATACGATGGCCAAGGCCGGCCTGCTGGACGGCAAACGCGCCACCATCCATTGGGAGAATCAGGACAGTTTCGCCGAAGAATTCGAAGACGTGATCCTGACCAGATCGGTCTTTGTGGTAGACGGCAACCGGATCACCACCGCAGGTGGCACCGCCTCTATCGATCTGATGCTGAAACTGATCGCCGACCAGTTCAGCGAAGAGCTCGCCAATGCGGTGGCCGATATCCTGATTTATTCCTCGATCCGCACCGATCAGGACACGCAGCGGCTGTCGATCCCGACGCGGATCGGCGTGCGCCACCCCAAATTGTCCCGCGTGATCCAGTTGATGGAAGGCAATATCGAAGAACCGATCAGCCCCGCCGTGCTGGCGCGTGAGGTGGGCATGTCCACCCGGCAGTTAGAGCGGTTGTTCCGGCGTTATCTGGCACGTTCGCCCAAACGCTATTACATGGAATTGCGGCTGCAAAAGGCGCGCAACCTGCTGATGCAGACTGATATGACGGTGATCAACGTGGCGCTGGCCTGTGGTTTCGCCTCGCCGTCGCATTTTTCCAAATGCTACCGGTCGCATTACGATACCACGCCCTATCGCGAACGCGGCAGCCATGCGGCAAGGCAACCCGCCTCGCATTGACCCCGCGCATCGGCCTGACGGACAATTCACCGAAACAGGGGCAATCTAAAGGCCGATTTACCTTGGGTTCCGGCTTTCCTTTTGGAAACAGCCTGCTAATCTCCGCCGCAGGGTAAAAATATCCAATGAGGGAGACGACAATGAAAAAACTGATGATGGCGACAACCGCCATGACGCTGATCGCTGGCGGCGCA
>NZ_JBKBQY010000025.1:0-37198 GCF_046292185.1 Yoonia sp. | reverse complement strand
CGAATTCCACGAACGGGTCAGGCATCAACCCGATCACCATCGTCAGCACCGCCAGAAAGATCACCGGGATCAGCAATGCTGCACGACCGGGCAGGGAGGACAGTTTTGGCTCAATCCCGTCGGGATGCGGTTTCCAGAACGCTTCGGCCCAGATTTTGGTCATGGAATAGATCGTCATCAGACCCACCGCCAGCGCGATGAAGGCGACGACCCACAGACCTTCGTCCAGCGATGCCTTGACGATCACATATTTCGCCCAGAACCCCGACAGGGGCGGGAAACCGGCCAGCGAAAAGGCAGGGATCAGGAACAGCGCACCAAGCAGCGGGCTGGATTTGTAAAGCCCCCCGATCTTGTACACATCCGACCCGCCCGTCAGCCGCTGGCTGATGCCCGCGATCAGGAACAGGTTCGCCTTCACGATGATGTGGTGGACCAGATAGAACACCGCCCCGACCAGCGCCAAAGGCGTATAGATCGCCAGACCCAGGATCATATAGCCGATTTGGCTGATGATATGGAACGACAGGATCTTGCGGAAATCCGACTGCGCCGCCGCCCCCAGAACCCCGGTGACCATGGTGAAACAGGCGACCCATAGCAGGATCGTATGGGTATAGCCGATGTCATGATCAAAGATCAGGCTGAACATCCGCATCAGCGCATAGACCCCGACCTTGGTCAGCAGCCCCGCAAAAACGGCAGAGACCGAAAAGCTCGGCGTGTGATAGGCGGCGGGCAGCCAGAAAAACACAGGAAATGCGGCAGCCTTGACCCCGAAGGCAACCATGAACATCATCGCGATAACGGTCAGCAGCGCCTGATTTTCGATGTTTTCTACCTTCAGCGCCAAATCAGCCATGTTCAGCGTGCCGGTCTGCCCGTACAGCAGCCCGATCCCCATCAGGAACAGGATCGTCGACACAAGGTTCAGCGCCACATATTTCACGCCGCCGTCGATCTGTTCCTTGCCGCCATTGATGATCAGCAGCCCAAAAGAGGCGATCAGCATCACCTCGAACCAGACATAAAGATTGAACAGGTCGCCCGTCAGAAATGCGCCGGTCACACCCGCGATCAAGATCTGAAACAGGGCGTGATAGCCAAGGCTGCCGTGGCGCGCATCGACATCGGACAGCGCATAGATCGCGACAGCCAGTGCCGTGATCGCCGTGATCAGCACCATGACCGCAGACAACAGATCAGCGACCAGCGTGATGCCGAAGGGGGCAGCCCAGTTGCCCATTTGCCCGGCGACAACGCCCTGGTCCAGCACCAGGGCCATCAACACGCCCGCAGCAACCAATCCGATGGCCGACCCGGCCACGGAAATCCACGCACCGATGGCCCGTTCACGCAAGAGGTAACAAATGATCGCTGTCACGAATGGCAGGATCAAAGGAAGCGACAGATACCAGCTCATCCCTGTTCTTTCGGTTCAGCGACGCGCATTTCGTCGGTATTCAAAGTGCCAAGGCTGCGATAGGCGCGCACAGCCAAAATCAATGCGAAGGCAAACAGACCAAAGCCGATCACGATGGCCGTCAGCACCAGCGCCTGCGGCAGCGCATTGGCGACCACACCTGCGGGCGCATCCAGCCCATCGGGCACCAGCGGCGGCGCACCCGCGGTCAACCGGCCCGAAACGAAAATCGCCAGATTGGCGGCATTGGACAACAAGATCAGCCCGAACAGAAACCGCATCAGATTGCGCGCCAGCATCAGATAGACGGAAGCCGCCACCAGAACACCGATCAGGATCGACAATAGCGGTTCCATCACACCTCCTCTTCCAGGGCAAAAACAATCGAAAGCACGGACCCGAGCACGACCAGATACACCCCCACGTCAAAAATCAGCACCGATGACAGCGGGGTGCCCTTATCCTCTGGCGTGGCGTTGATGAACAGCCACTGGCCGGTGAAAAACGCATCCGACCAGAACACCGCCATGATCCCGGCAAACAGGGCCATGCCCAGCCCAACAGCGGCAATATTGGTGGGCCGGAACCGCAGCGCCCGGCGCGCATCCGCCGTCCCGCAGGCAATGGCGAAGATCACGAAACCCGTCGCCGCTACCAACCCGCCGATGAACCCACCACCCGGCTGGTTATGACCACGCAGCAGCATATAGACCGAGAACACGACCAGCAGCGCCACCAGCAACCGCGATCCGGCGATCAGAATGATGGATTTCATGCCGCGTCCTTTCCAGGTTTGCTGCGCAGCAGCGCAAAGATGCCAATCGCTGCCACCAGCACCACAGCGATTTCACCGAATGTATCCAGCGCGCGGAAATCGACGAGGACGACATTGACGATGTTCTGGCCAAAGGCTTCGGGATAACTGGCCGCCTCAAAGAAATCGGACAGGCCACGATCAATCGGGCCGGTGGTCGCCATCAGCAGGATCAGCGTGACCACGACCCCCATCGCCACAGCGACAGCCGCATCCAGCCAGCGCTTGTTCAGCGGTTCTGCGCCAAGCGCAGGCAGGCGCAGGGCGGCGGCGGCGAACAGTACGACAATCAGCGTTTCGACCAGCAATTGGGTGATGGCCACGTCAGGCGCGCTATAAAGGATAAAGATCATCGCGATCCCGATACCCACGACACCCAGCCCGGCAATTGCGGTGATCCGCGACTGGGTCCAGATCGCAAGGCCGGTGCCAAAGATGACAAGACCGAAGACCAGCCAATCGGTCAACGCGACCGGGGTCCAGACAATCGGCAGAACCAGCGCCTGTTTGACGACCATGGTCACGGCCATCGCCAGCAGCGCCGTGATGAATGTGACCATGATATAGAACCGCAATTGCCCGGTCTGGATCACCCGCGTCTGCCATTTGGCGCCGTTCAGCACCGCGGCCAGCAGATTGTCCCAGCCGCGGTCGAAATGCGGGCTGCGGTCGACGATGGTGATCAGCGTTGCGCGTAGCTGCGTGCTGAAGACGTAGATCAGGAAACCCAGTGCAAAGGTCGCAAGGCTCAGCACCAGTGGCAGGTTGAACCCGGCCCAAAGTTGCAATGTCTTGGCATCAGCGGTGGTGCCAAGGATCGAATCGACCGTCGGGTGGATCAGGCTGGCCTGCAACCATTGTGGGAAGATCCCAAAAAATGCGCCCAGAATGGCAAGCACGACGGGTCCCGCCAGCATCGGCCATCTTGCCTCTGATATGCCTGTCATGGGCTTGCCTGCCTTGCTGAAGAACGGGCGATACCCGACGATGGCCGCAATCGCGAACATCAACGCATTGGCGATCAGCAACGCAGCGGCGACCAGCAACGGGGACGATACAGCCTCCAAACTCCCCGCATAGGACAATTCCTTGGCGATAAAGCCCAGAAAGGGCGGCAGACCGGCCATCGATGCACCGGCCAGCACTGCCGCCATTGCCGTGATCGGCATGGCGCGGCCAAGTCCGTACAGTTTTGCCGTCTCGCGCGTGCCGGTCTGGTGGTCCAGGATGCCAACGACAAGGAACAGCGCCGCCTTATAAAGCGAATGCATCAGCAGGAATGTCACCGCCGCCGTGATCGCATAGCCAGAATTATTGGCCAAAAGCAGCGTCAGCGCGCCAAGCGCCATCAGCGTCGTATAGGCCAGCGCCTGTTTCAGGTCGGTCTGGCGCAACGCCATGACCGAGGCAAAGACCATCGTCACCGCCCCCGCAATTGTCAGCGTCCAAAGCCAGACATCGGTGCCTGACAGCGATGGATGTGTGCGCGCCATCAGATAGATACCCGCCTTCACCATCGTCGCTGAATGCAGATAGGCGCTGACGGGGGTCGGGGCGGCCATCGCATTGGGCAGCCAGAAATGGAACGGAAACTGCGCGGATTTGGTAAATGCGCCCAGCAGTACAAGGATCAGGATCGGCAGATACAGCGTGCTTTGCGTCAGCACACCGGGCATTGCGCGGATTTCAGAAAGCTCGAACGTGCCCGCGACAGTGCCGATCAGGATGATTCCCGCCAAAAACGCCAACGCCCCGGACCCGGTCACCAGCAGCGCCTGCAAGGCAGACCGGCGCGATTTCGCATCTGCGTGATTAAAGCCGATCAGCAGATAGGATGTGATCGTGGTCAGTTCCCAGAAAACGAACAACCCCAACAGGTTATCTGCCAGAACCAATCCCAGCATCGCCAGCATGAAAGACGTCAGGAAAAGCGAAAATCGCGCATGTTGCGGATTTCCCGCCAGATATTTCGCGGAATACAGCATCACCAGTGTCCCGATGCCGGTGATCAGCAGGCCAAACAACAGGCCCAGCCCGTCGATGACGAAACTGACATTGACCCCAAGGCTCGGCACCCAGGCCCAGACATAGCGCAGCGACCCGCCGCCCGCGACCACAGGCAGCGCCTGTAGCAGCAGCAAGAACAGCGCCCCTGTGATGATTACGGGAATGATGCCGGCGGGTGTTACCCAACCCTTTGAAGAACTACTAGCCACGTATTATTCCCGGTCAGCGAAGAATTGAACGATTGCACCGGACATAACGATAGGGGCCGAGAAAACAAGGCTTTTTGCCGAAAAAACGACCTGAATTCTGTCGGTTTTTTGCGTGTCGCAAGAAAAAACGGCCACCGATATGGCAGCCGTTCATGAAGTGACAGGTCGGAAAAGCTCAGCCGCGCCAGGTGCGCACCGGACCACAATCCATATGGACGAAATTGGACCCGCCGTAGCGTCCGACGCCGCCAGCGTTGAAAGCTGCGGCTGCGCTGGCCATTTGTGAAATGTTCCGGCTGCGCAGTCGCAGATCGGCGGCCTGACCACGCATGTGCAGCGATTCGCGTGCGACGCCCGCACCGCGCTGACCCAGCATCGCATTCGTGGCGGGGGACCGGTAGCCTGACAAAAGAAGATAGGGTTCTGTGGTTTCCATCAACCGGGCCGCGCCGGACATGATGTCGATGGTACGCAGGTCCATCTGGACCGCCTCACCGGTGCGCCAGTCGCGCATATGCATGTTAATCTCTCGCACCGCTTCGGCGATATATTCGCCTTCGATCCAGTAGATTGTATCAAGAGTTTCACCCGTTCGCCCATTGTACATGGCGATGCGGCGAATGTCGCCTGCGCCACGCAGGAAACCCTGCGCATTGGCAAAGGTCGGTGCCGCTGTGATTGCTGTGGCCGCCAACGCGCCCAAAAGCCCACGCCGGGTCAAGCCCGAAGTCTTCGTATTATCCATTTTACGCGCCTGTCCCGTCGCTCATCTTTTGTTTCCGTTTGTAACGGAATTTTCATCATGCCCCCAAGATGTGCCGTTCTTATGGCATATTCCGACTCAGTGACCAAGTCTTGTTTAACCAAAGAGTGTAAACGAACCTGAAATCGGCGAGAATTTGCGCAGATGGCAATTTTGTCATCATGTAGCGCTGCTTGCGCGGAACCTGCGTTTTGGCTACGCCCGATGGCAGCATTGGATGGCAAGAGGTGGCGATGACATATTCCATTCGGGAAATCGCACATGCGCTCGCAGCACAGGCGCATGGCGATCTTGACCTGCGCGTCCATCAGGCAGCAGAGCCCGCATCGGCCGGGCCCGATGATCTGGCCTTGGCGATGCAGCCGTCCTATGCGCCGGCCCTGCAACAAGGGGCTGCGCGCGCGGCGATTGTCTGGCCTGGCGCGGATTGGCAATCTTACGGGCTTCAGGCTGCGATCATTGTGCCGCGCGCAAGGCTCGCCCTGGCGCGGGTGACGCAATTGCTGGATACGCCACAGCCCGGTGCCGGGATCAGCCCCCATGCGCTGATCGATCCTACGGCGGTGGTCGCACCCGATGCGACCATCGGGGCATTCACCGTGATCGGCGCCCATGTGGTGATCGGGCAGGGTGCCTGGATCGCCGATCACGTCAGCATCGCCGCCGGGGTCATCATGGGCGCGGATTGCCGGATTCATGCCGGTGTGCGTCTGCAACGCCGCGTTACTTTGGGCGACCGCGTGATCCTGCAACCCAATGTTGTGGTCGGCGGCGATGGATTTTCCTTTGTCACCGCCGCACCGTCCAATGTGGAAATCGCGCGCGGCACGCTGGGGGCGGGCGATCTGACCCCGCCGGAGGACCCGGTCTGGCACCGCATCCACTCCCTTGGCGGCGTCGTAATCGATGATGATGTCGAAATTGGTGCCGGTTCCACCGTCGATGCGGGCACGATCCGCGCCACGCGCATCGGTGCGGGCACGAAGGTGGATAATCTGGTGCAGATCGGGCATAATGTCGTCATCGGCGCGCATTGCCTGCTTTGCGCACAGGCGGGCGTCGCCGGGTCGAGCGTGATCGGTGACCGTGTCGTCGTGGGTGGCAAGGCGGGGATCGCCGACAACCTGCATATCGGAGCCGATGCCGTGCTGGGCGGCGGGTCTGTGGTCCTGTCCAATGTTCCCGCAGGCCGTGTGATGATGGGCTATCCTGCAACGAAGATGCAGACCCATATCGACAGTTACAAGGCATTGCGCCGCCTGCCGCGTCTGTTGCGCGATCTGGCGGGGCGCTGAGCGGGCTTTACGAAACCTTCATATTCCCGACATAGACACGGCCAACGAACGGAGACAGCCATGACCACAGACGAAAAGATCATCGCCATCATTGCGGAACAGGCGATGCTTGACCCCGGCGATATCCGGACCGATGCATCGCTTGCCGATCTGGGGGTCGATTCGCTGGGTCTGGTGGAATGTATCTTCGCCATTGAAGAGGCGTTTGACATCACCGTCCCGTTCAACGCCAATGACCCGTCAGAAAGCGATTTTGACATCTCTTCTGTTGGGGCGATCATCGCGGCGGTCAAACAATTGCAAGCGGATCAGGCCAGATAATGGCCCGCGTGGTCATCACCGGCGCAGGCACGATCAATGCGCTTGGCGCGGATGTGCCTGCCACCTTGGCCGCCATGCGCGAGGGGCGCTGCGGTATCGGCCAGCTCGACATCGTCGATGTGGACCGGCTGTCGATCCAGATCGGCGGTCAGGTCAAAGACTATGCAGAGGCGGATCATTTCAACCGCCAGCAGATCGCGCTTTACGATCGGTTCACCCAATTCACGCTTCTGGCCGCGCGGCAGGCCATCGGCCAGTCCGGCCTGTGCTTTTCCGGCGCGCTGGCGGATCAGTCGGGCGTTGTCCTTGGTACTTCGGGCGGTGGGCTGAACACGCAGGATGAAAACTATCGCGCGGTTTACGGCGAAGGCAAAAACCGGGTCCATCCGTTCATCGTGCCCAAGCTGATGAACAATGCCGCCGCATCCCATGTCTCGATGGAATGGAACCTGCGCGGGCCGACCTTTACCGTCGCCACTGCCTGCGCGTCATCCAATCACGCGATGGGGCAGGCGTTCAACATGATCCGCTGCGGCATGACCAAGGTGGTGATCACCGGGGGATCGGAATCCATGCTGTGTTTCGGCGGGATCAAGGCTTGGGAAGGGTTGCGCGTGATGTCGCGCGACGCGTGCCGCCCGTTTTCCGCCACCCGCAACGGCATGGTGCAGGGCGAGGGGGCAGGGATCTTCGTGTTCGAGGATTACGATCACGCCCGCGCCCGCGGTGCCGACATATTGTGTGAAGTGATCGGTTTCGCCATGACGTCGGACGCATCCGACATCGTGATGCCATCCAAACAGGGGGCGGCGCGCGCGATTGCCGGCGCGATCAAGGATGCCGGCATCGCACGGGAAGAGGTGGGATATATCAACGCCCATGGCACTGGCACAGCCGCCAATGACAAGACCGAATGCGCCGCGGTCGCCGATGTGTTCGGGCGGCATGCGGATAAGCTGATGATATCCTCGACCAAATCCATGCACGGCCATCTGATCGGCGGCACCGGGGCTGTGGAATTGCTGGCCTGTATCATGGCGCTGCGCGACGGGGTGATCGCGCCTACCATCGGCTATGAAGAACCCGACCCCGAATGCGCGCTGGATGTCGTCCCGAACGTGGCGCGCGACGCCAATGTCGATGTGGTCCTGTCCAACGCTTTCGCATTCGGCGGGTTGAATGCGGTGCTGGCCCTGCGCAAGGCGGCCTGACGCTGCGCCCGAGGCGGACCCGGACGCAGCCACGGGTCAGTCAACGATATCGAGAGAATCGTAACCGGCAGTGAACCCGTTCAGCGACATATTCAGCAGGAATTCTTCCTCTGGGGCCGCGGCAGGCACCAGTCGCAGCACGGCAGAGACGCCACGCTTGAGCTGGTCAATCTCGCCCTGCGTCATGCCCAGTCGGGCGACACAGCCCGCCGCATTGCAGAATGAGAATGGGTAACGGCGCGATTCACCGCCATTGATGGTGATGGTCAATTGCTGCGTCAGCAATGTTTCCAGCGGCACCACGACATTGGCCCCGGCGACGGCCTGTCCACCTTCGGGCAGGCGGAAAAGGTTGAATTCAGCCACCGGCGCATCATCGGCATTGGTCAGCAATTGATACAGATTGCAGCGGTCTTCCTCGCCCTCGGCGCCGCGCAGACAGCGTTTTTCCCAGTCGCCATAGGTTTCCTCGACATAGATCTGGCCCACGTCAGAACCTTCTGCATCTGCGGTAACCGGCTCGCCCAGATCAAGCGCATCTGCAGGAGGGGGTGTTTGTGTCTCTGTTTCGGTGGTGTCCTGGCTGAAACCTTGGGTGCCAAGGGTCAGCAGTCCCGCCATGGTCAGGGCGGTCAAAGTCATACGCATATCGGATCATCCTGTATTGTCCGTTTGCGGAGTTAACACGGCAAAGCGCCCGTGTCAGGGATAAAAATCAGGTTGGTGGCGGTCCCTTGCCCATGAAATGCAGGCAAAAAAGGGCCCGTTTCCGGACCCTTTCGGTATTCTCCCTGTCGGACTTGGCCGACTATTGCGCGAAATTTACGCAAACGCTCCCGTTCCGTCAACAGCTATTGCAAACAAAGCCCGGGGTGAGAAAAAAGGCCGCACCCCAAGGGCGCGGCCAGTCATCAGGGAGAACAGCAAGAAGACCACAAAGCCCTTGCCGGTTTAAACTGGCACAGAAAGCTTAAGAATGTATTTTGAGACGGCCGATCAAAGCCTAGGTCATTGTTCCGAGGGTACCTCAGGTCGCGTCTCGCTCCATGATCCATTCTACTTCTGGCGCGGGGACAAAACGCCAGTTCCGGCGCGGTCCGGCCATGACATTGAGGTAATACATCTCGAACCCGTAGGGCGCGCCACAAGGGTGGTGGCCGCGCGGTACCAGAACGACATCGCCGTCCTTGACAGCCATGGTTTCGTCAAGGTTGCCATCGTCGGTATAGACCCGCTGCACGCCGAAACCCGCAGCAGGGTTCAGACGGTGATAATAGGTCTCTTCCAGGTAGGTGATGCGGGGAAAGTCATCTTCGTCATGGCGGTGCGACGGATAAGAGGACCAATGCCCCGCAGGCGTGAACACCTCGGTGACCAGCAGGCTGCCTGCGAAATCCTGGTCCTCCATCGCGATGTTGTTGATGTGGCGGGTGTTGGTGCCGCGTCCGCGTTCGGTCAAGGTGATGCCGTCGGGACCGATCCGCCGGGCGGCGTGACCGCCTGTGCCGGGGGCGGAACAGACAGCGATCACGCAATCAGTGTCCGCAGTGGCGTGCCAGTCAGTGTTATCTGGCAGATACAGGCAATGAGGCGGTTTCTTTTCGAACACGTTCATCCGGTTGCCCAAAACGCCCCAGTCCTGCCCGCCGCCGCTGATTTTTGCGCGGCCTTCGACCAGAACAAGGATCACTTCGCGGTCTCCGGTCGGTTCGGTCGCCACATCGCCTGCGCACAAGCGGTAGAGCGAAAAGCCGACATAGCGCCAACCTGCCGATGCCGGTGTGATCGCGTGAACTTTGCCGCGGGTGCCAAAGGGTTTGCGTAAAAGATCGGTCATGGCGTGTCCTTGTCTCTGGGGTCTTGTGGTTCAAACGCGATAAAGAATGCATAGGACAGATACAGCCCGAGGGCGCCGAACAGGATACCCCAGAAAGGGCTGCCGGTCGCGAATTCGAAAAGCGACCAGCCAAGGGCAAGCACGGCAATCACGACGCGCCGCCAGAGCGGTGCGTAGAACGGGTGTTGAGGGTCAACCAGATGCACGAGTATGGTCCAGTCCGACCTTCGCCGCCATGCGCCTGAGCGACCGCAGGCCCAGGTCCTGAAAATGGCGCGGATCCCGCACCGCGCTGTCCTGCTCCGCCTCGATCACGAGCCACCCGGAATAACCTTGCCGTGCCGCCGCCTCCAGCACGGGCTCGAAATAGACGGCCCCTTCGGCGTCGCCGGGTACGGTAAAAGCACCGCGGCGGACCCCTTCGAGAAACGACAGCTTTTGGTCGCGGACCTGCTTTGCGATATCGGGGCGCACGTTCTTGCAGTGAATATGGCTGACCCTGTCCATGTACCTGCGCGCCAGTGCCGCCGGATCGGCGCCGCCAAACCAGGCGTGTCCGGTGTCGAGCAGCAGGCGCGTTTCGGGCCCGGCCATGTCCATGAACCGGTCGATGTCGGCGGCGGATTCGATGATCGTGCCCATGTGGTGATGGTAGCCCATCTTGACGCCGTGGCTATGGGCGAAGGCTGAAAGCGCCTCGTATCCGGTCGAAAACCTTTCCCATTGCGCATCGGTCATGATGGGACGGTCGTTCACCGGGATATCATCATCGCCATGCACCGTATTGGAACATTCGCATGCATTGATGTGATCGCCATGCGCAGCACGGGTAAAGTCAATCCATGCCTTGAGGCGGGCCTTCTCGGTGTCGATATCGTTGATCAGGATATTGGTCGAAAACCAGCCCCCCGCGAAGCGTAGCTCGTAACCATCGAGCGCGGCCTTCAGCCCGGCACCGTCATCGGGCATCTTGTGACCCTTTTCTATTCCGTCAAAACCGATCTCGCGGCAATCCGACAGGCAGTCGTCAAGGCTGAGGTGATCGCCGATGGACCAGTCGTCGTCGTTGGACCAGGCGATGGGATTAGTGCCGAACAGTATCATGGTGCGCTCCGGATATGCGTCTCAATTAAAAGTGCGTTGCAGGGCGATGTTGGCGTTATAGCGGCGGCGGGCAGCGTCAAGCCGGTCTTCGCTGCCCGCCTGGGGGACGGCGACATCCCACCAGTGGCCACCGGCGTCGGTGCCGGGCACTGCATCGGTGTCGATCACGATGACGGACGGGACGTCGCGCGCGCGCGCTTCGACGATCAGGCGTTCCAGATCAGCGATGCTGGTGGCCTTGACCGCATGCGCGCCCATCGACGCGGCATGGTTGACAAAGTCAATTCTGGGCCAGACATCGCTGTCCTTATACATGTTGTTAAACTCGGCCCCGCCACACGCGATCTGCAGCCGGTTGATACAGCCGTAGCCGGAATTGTCGGTCAGGACGACGGTGAAGGCTATGCGGCGCGCAGCGGCGGTAGCAAGTTCGGCATTGGCCATCATGTAGCTGCCGTCACCGACAAAGCAGATCACCTCTTTTTCCGGCGCGGCCAGCTTGATGCCCATGGCTCCTGCCACTTCGTAACCCATGCAGGAATAGCCATATTCCATGTGATAGCCGCCTGGTGCGGCCTGCCACAATACCTGCAGCGCGCCTGGCATAGTGCCTGCCGCGCACATCGCGACGGTATGGTCCTGCGCCACACGCTGCACCGCGCCGATCACCTGCGCATCCGTCGGCAAGATGTCGCCGTCCGGTTCGGGCGGGGCTGTGACGCGGGCCACTTCGGCCAGCCAGGCTTCGCGCGATCCCGGGTCATGCGCGTTGAAGCGCAGTTTCCCGAGCGCTGCCGACAGCTCCGTCAGCGCTGCCCTGGCATCGGCTACCAGCGGCGTAGCCATATGCTTGGTGGCATCGTAAGGGTGCAGGTTTATCGACACCAGCCTGCGCGCCGGGTTGGCGAATACCGTCCATGACCCGGTTGTGAAGTCCTGGAACCTTGTCCCGACACCGATCACAAGGTCTGCCGCCGCGGCGAGATCGTTGCCGCAGCCCGACCCGGTCACCCCGGGCGAGCCAAAATTCAGCGGATGATTGGCCGCAATGGCCCCTTTACCCGCCTGTGTTTCCAGCACCGGGATGTGGTGCGTTTCAGCAAAGCGGATCAGAGTCTTTTCGGCAGCGGAATAGATGACCCCGCCGCCAGCGACGATCACGGGACGCTCTGCATCGGCGATCATCCGGGCGACATCCGCAACTTCGCGCGGGTCGGGGGCCGGGCGGCGGATGCGCCAGACGCGCGGTTCAAAGAATGCCACCGGGAAATCGAAACTTTCCGCCTGTACATCCTGACAGAATGCCAGCACGGCTGGTCCCGCGTTCTGCGGATCGGTCATGACGCCCATGGCGCGGGGCAGCGCCGTCAGCAGGTGTTCGGGCCGCGCAATCCGGTCGAAGTACCGCGCGACCGGTTTGAAACAATCGTTTGCCGACACCGTGCCGTCGTCAAAATCCTCGATCTGTTGCAGAACCGGGTCGGGGCGGCGATTGGCGAAAACGTCGCCGCAGATCAACAGAACAGGCAACCGGTTCACATGTGCCAGCGCGCAGGCGGTAACCATGTTGGTCGAGCCCGGCCCGATTGAGGAACAGACGGCCATCGCGCGCCTGCGCCGCGATGTTTTGGCAAAGGCGATGGCGGCATGGGCCATGGTCTGTTCATTCTGGCCGCGCCATGTCGGGATCGCATCGCGAAAGCGGTGCAGCGCCTCGCCCATTCCGGCGACATTGCCATGACCGAAAATCGCCCAGACACCGGCGATGAAACGGGCAGGGTCCTGCACTGCCGCCGTGTCGTTTGTGTTTTCATCCTCAATCATCTGGGCTGAAAGCCATTTGACCAGCGCCTGTGCCGCTGTAAGCTGGATTTTGTCGTTCATGCTGCCTGCTCCTTTGCCCGCGTCCGGGCCGTGTCCCATATACTGCAAAGCCGGTTGAACCGTTCCGCCATCTGGCGCACGGCATCGGCGTCATCCATATCGCCGGTCAGCCAGGCACGTGCGGCGTCGCCGAAAATGGTCCGCCCCACGGCAAAGCCCTTGACCAGCGGCTGCGCTGCGGCCAGCGCAAAGCTCTTTGCCAGTTCCGCCTCGGGGGCATCGAGCCCAAGCACCACGATACCACGTGTGCGCGGATCATTGCGTGCAATCGCCGCTGTCGCGCTTGCCCAGGCGGCTTCGGTGCGGAATGGTTCCAGCTTCCACCAGTCGGGACGCACGCCGGCATCATAGAATTGTTGGATCAAAGTTGCGCTGGTTGTGTCATCCACCGGGCCGACCTTTGAGGGAATGATTTCCAGCAGGAATTCCAGCCCGTTGCGCCGCGCCGCAGTGAACAGCCGCAGCACATCGGCCTCTTGGTTCTTTCGCATAACTGCGTCGTCGTCGGTGTGGCAGAACACCAGCAGCTTGACCACGTTTTCGCGGGCCCATTCCTGCAGCCCACCCAGATCGCACCCCAGATCGGGTTCGAATGCGATGGGGCGCGATCCCGGCCATTCGGCGGGCCGCCCGATCCAGAGCCCTGTACCGCTGGCCGCGTGCAGTGCTGCGCGCCCGATCCGGTTGTCGCACAGGATGCCGTAGCCGGGTCGTCCGTTTTGCACCTGCAGCGCCGCCTGCAGGCACAATTCCTTGAACCGGCTTGCCTTGTCAGGCGTGTAGCCGTCCATCTGTTCCAGTTGCAGCCGGTGGTCAAAGGCGAAGGTCCGCAGCGTCGACCAATCGCCATGTCGTTTGGTCGCCCAGTGAACCTGTTCAAGCTCTGCGTCGTTGCGCAGATCGGGACGGATGATTCCGCGATCCAGGAAGAACGTCAGCTCTTCCCAGCTTGGGTAGGCGGGCGTGCAGCCGTGGCGCGACACCGCAAAGGCCCCGCAGGCATTGGCGTATTTGAGGGCGGTAGGCCAATCTTCATCATCAAGCCATCCCTTGAGCAGCCCTGACATGAAACCATCCCCCGCGCCCAGCACGTTGAACACCTCGATCGGAAAGCCCGGCCCGGTCTGCCCGTCGTCAAGGTTGTCTGGGATGTCGCCGTCGAATGCCACGGCCCCCATTGGTCCGCGTTTGCACACCAGCACCGCCGTCGCCCGCGCCCGCACCGCGCGCAACGCCGCGATCGTGTCGGTGGTGCCGCCCGCGATGTGGAATTCCTCTTCGGTGCCGACGATCAGGTCGAACAGGTGCAGGGTCTTCTGCAGCCGTGCCGTAACTGCCGCACTTTCCACGAAGCGGCTTTCGCCGTCGCCGTGGCCCGCCACGCCCCAGAGATTCGGCCGGTAGTCGATATCGAGTGCGGTGCGCGCCCCCGCGGCGCGCGCGAGCGTCAGCGCCTTCAACGTTGCCGCCGCCACCGCGGCATGCGACAGATGCGTGCCTGTTGCCACTATCGCACGGGCCGAAGCTATGAACGCTGGATCGATGTCATCCTCGGTCAGGCCCATGTCGGCGCAGGCTTCGCGATAGAAAATCAACGGAAAGCTGTTCTGATCCCGGATACCCAGCAGCACCAGGGCGGTCAGGCGGTCAGGATCGACCTTTACCCCGTCGGTGTTCACGCCTTCGCGGGCCAGTTGTTCGGTAATGAAACGCCCCATGTGTTCGTCGCCGACGCCCGTGATCACCGCAGAGCGCAATCCCAGCCGTGCCGTTCCGCAGGCAATATTTGTAGGTGAGCCACCGATATACTTGGAAAAGGACCCCATATTCTCTAGCCGGCCCCCGATCTGGTCGCCGTACAGATCAACCGAAGAGCGGCCAATCGTGATAAGGTCGAGTGTGTGTTTTGTCATCCTGACACCTTTTTCGGGTTTCACGGCTTTCGATCAACGCGCCCGGCACCACGGGGGAAGGACCCACGGCGCCGGTCGGTCTCAGCGAAGGTTATGCATGCGCCGGGTCCTGAACCGCGAGGCGCAGGTAGTTCATGCTTGTCTGCAACGCGCGTTCGGCATCTGCGAGGTCGTGCACGACCTTGGCAAAAGGTTCAAAGGAATAGGTGCCGGTGTAGCCCGCGTCGCGCAGTGCGCGGATCTGTGCGACATTCCCGAGCCGGTCATCAGCATCCACCAGCACGCGGTGCGCATCAAGCATATCCTGGGCCGCGACGGTGGGATCGGTGACCCCCGAGATATGCACCAGCCCTGTCCATTCGGGAAAAAACTCTGTTTCACCCGCCAGATGATGGTGGAACGTGTCGTGCATCAGCTGGTACACGTCCTGAGCGCCTGCAGCCTTGATCGCCACGATGGCATCTGCCTTATGGCGCAGAGACGACACCGGAAAGCCAAGCGGTTCGATGAGGCCGGTCAAGCCGCGCTGTCTCAGGATCGGGGCCAACGCGGCAAGTGCTGCGACAAGGTCGTCCTGCGCAACTGCGGTCCCGTCGTTGAGCGGACACATTACCAACGCTTTTGCCCCGCAGGCCTGTGCGTAATCGGCCATTGCAACCGCGCGGTCCGCCATGTCCCGTGACCAGACATTGAAAGGGTAAAGGGCGTTGATCGACAGGATCTCCACGCCCGCAGCTTCCGCCGCTTTCTTTACAGTTTGCGGGGCGATGTGGTTCATCACATCGGGGATGTCATTGCGGATCTCGACCTGGGTAGCGCCAAGTCGGCGCACCATGGCAAAGAAATCCTCGACAGGCAGTTTTGGCGTGCAGATATGGTTGATCGCAAAGTCCATGATGTTTCCTTTCACGCGTAAAGCGCCGGGCGGGCCGGCAACGAAATCTCGATGATCTTGCCGGTCTCCTGCGCTTGCACACACGCATCCGACGATATCGCAGCAACATAGCCGTCCCAGGCAGACGGCCCCCCCACGGTGCCGGATGGCACCTGGTCGATGAAATCCTGCAGCTCGGCGTCGAAGGCGGCAGCAAAACGCCCTTTCCAATCCATCATGATATCGTTCGACAGGCGGGCATCCCTGCGCGTTGTGATCGCCATTGGCTCTGGCAGATTGGCGATGCCTTCCTCGCCCACAATCTGGCACTGGATGTCGTATCCGTAGCGGCAGTTGACGAAGATTTCGCAGTCGATCCGGACGCCTTTTGAGGTTTCCAGCAAGACAATTTGTGGATCGGCCAGCCGGGCATGGGCATGTTTCGACTTGCGCGGAAAAACAACCTGCGCGGATACGAAATCATCGTCTAGAAGCCAGCGAAAGGTATCGAGTTCATGGATGAACGTGTCGTGTATCGCCATCGGTGTGACGTATTGTTCCGGCACAGTGG
The DNA here is from genome assembly GCF_046292185.1 of Yoonia sp. GTDB lineage: Bacteria > Pseudomonadota > Alphaproteobacteria > Rhodobacterales > Rhodobacteraceae > Yoonia. The sequence continues at coordinate 20,972 of NZ_JBKBQY010000025.1, read as the reverse complement.
GGTTCCGATGCGCCGCGTGGATCATCAGCGGCGCGCCAAGGTCTCGTTCCATAACCTGTTTGAGCATGTTGTAGCCCTGATCGAACCGGCGCATGAATCCGACCTGGACCAGACGCTTGCCGCCTTTGGCCTCGGCGTCAACGATACGTTTTGCACCTTCGGCTGTCGTCGCCAGCGGCTTTTCGCAAAAGACCGGCTTGCCAGCCTCAATCGCGGCCAGCACATAAGCTTCGTGGGTAGAGCCGGTCGAACAGACCAGCATACCGTCGACCATATCAGACGATATCAGATCTTCGCCGGTTGCGAAGATTTCCGCAGAGGGCGCGAGGGCCGTTTTCACCTTTTCGGCATTTTCGGGCAGGTAATCGCTGATTGCGACTATCTCTGCACCGGTCAGGACCTGTTGAATGCGCCGGGTATGATCGGTGCCGATCATACCTGCGCCGATGACACCGATTTTGACAGTCATGTACGTGATCCTTGATTGAAGTGATTGGCGATATATCGTTTGGTTTCGGCCAGCATGAACCGGGCGCTGTCCTCGGCCCGATCTTCCCAGCCGAAGACGCAGTTCGACAAAACACCGTCGAAATTCATGTCCGCCAGCGTGGTAAAGAAAAGGTCCCAGTCGATTTCGCCCTGACCGTAGTCAAGATGCTGATGGACGCGGACCTTGGACTCAGGCGGATTGACGATGTAGCGCAGACCCGACGACTTGTTGTGATCATAGGTGTCGGCTAGCCGGACATGTTCGAGCAGACCTTCCGTCGCGCGCAGGTTTGCCACCATGTCGGGGCCATAGAAGAAGGTGTGCGGCGCAATGAACGAGGCGCGCACCATCGGTGAATTGATGGTTTTGATGATGTCGACCGCGGAGGCGATATCCTCGACCCAATCTTCGGGATGGGCTTCAAGCGACAGCTTGATCCCTGCGCGTTCCAGAAGGGGCACAAGGATATCCATTGCGCGGAAGAACTGACCTTCGCAAACCTCGGGACGATGCAGACCCGATGTGTCCTGCAGCGACCTGTTCGGCGACCCGCCACGTCCGAATTCCGACACCAGCATCGGGCATTCCAGTTCGACCGCGAATGAGATGGCACGTTTCCAGTTGTCGATCGCCATGTCCCATTCGTCGGCATAGGGGCTCGCCCAGCGATACATCGGCTGTATCGTCGCCAGACCGACATTGTTGTCGCGCAACGTCTTTTTGAACGACGCGATCCGGTCCGGATACAGCTTGGGCCGGGTCCACCATGCAAAGAAGTCAGGACGCGGTGACATTTCGACATGGCCGTAGCCCAGTTCGGCGACCTTGCGGATGGTCTCTTCCAGCGACAGGTGCCGGACCATATGCGGATCAAGCGTGTGCTTCATATTCGTCCTCAGGATAACAAGGGATTCATGACGTTGCCTTTGCCCACGTCTGAATCCTGGTGTTGATGTATGGTCAGACCCGCGGGCCAGACCGCATTGGCGGGCTCAGACCGCATCTGGGATGTCGAATTCCGGCTGGGTCTTGGCGCCAGTGATATAGGCGACCACGTCCTGTCCGTCCGTTTCCTCTTTGCGCAGGTTCGCCACGACCCGTCCGCGCCGCCACACGACGATACGGTCGCAAAGATCCATTACCTGCCGCATGTTGTGGCTGATCAGGATCAGAGGTTCACCCTGTTGTTTGAGAGTGCGGATAATCTCTTCGACCTGGCGCGTTTCCTGCACGCCAAGGGCCGCCGTGGGTTCGTCCATGATGGTCAGCTTGGAATGAAAGGTGGCGGTGCGCGCGATTGCGACGCATTGGCGTTGGCCACCGGACATGTTCTGGATCGTGTTGTTGATGTTGGGAATTTTTACCCCGGTCTTTTCCAGTCCGCGAAGCGTGGCCTCGCGCATTCCCTTGTAGTCAAGGATCGAGAATGGGCCGAGGTTGAACAGGATCTTCTCCCTGCCAAGGAAAAGATTGTCTGGCACATCAAGATGGTCCGCCAGCGCGAGGGTCTGGAAAACGGTTTCGATCCCCGCCTCGCGTGCATCCAGCGGGCCTTCGAATTCGACATAGCGGCCATCGAACCAGATGCGGCCTGCCGTGCGCTTTTCCACGGCGGTGATCTGGCGGACGAAGGTCGATTTGCCTGCTCCGTTGTCGCCCATGATGGCAACATGCTCGCCTTTGTGGATTTCAAAGTTGCAACCGGTCAGGGCGTGCACACCGCCGTAATGCTTTGTCAGCCCTTCAGTCCGCAGGATCACGTCACCTGCCGGGTGGTTTGCCTGAGGTGCATCTGCGCCCGAAATAGCAGTCTGGATATCACTTGGCATTTTTCCCTCCCTCACTGTGCTGCTGACGGGCGGCGTTGCCGCCACTGGTCGAGCACGACGGCCCCTACGATGATCGCGCCCTTCACCATTTCTTGGTAGTAGGCGTCAAGCCGGAGAAACGTGAACCCGGAGATGATGACACCGAAGATCATTGCACCCAGAACCGTGCCGATGATCGATCCGCGCCCCCCCTGCAAGGAAATGCCACCGATGACCGCCATCGCGATGGCGTCGAGTTCGTACATCATCCCCATGCCGGCCTGTGCTGTCAGGTTCTTGGCGCTGAGCACAAGCGCAGCGACGCCGGCCAGAAGCCCGGCAATGGCATAGACCATCACCTTGTGACGCGCGACTTTGATGCCCGACATACGCGCTGCGGCCTCATTCGAGCCGATGGCATAGGTGTGCTTGCCGTAGACTGTGTACTTCAGGATCAGGTGGAACATGATTGCCAGAAAGGCAAAGATGTAGACCGGCATCATGCCTGAACCGATGGCGGCATAGCTCTCGGTTGGGAAGGACACGGGCTGCCCTGCCGTCCACCATTTGGCGGCACCGCGCGCCGACACCATCATCCCCAGCGTGGCGATGAAAGGCGGAATGCGTGTATAGGCAACAAGCGCACCATTGATCACCCCCGCCAAAAGACCACATGCCAGCCCGACAGTAATCGGCAAGATCACGGGCATGTCCACAATACCCTGCGCAAGGAAAATGGCGCGGGTATTCTCCATCCCGTTGATTTCTCCCACCTGGGCGAAGCTCATGGCGATCATGGCCGTCGCGCCAACAATGGAGCCGGAACTCAGGTCAATGCCGCCGGTGATGATGACCTGCGTGACGCCGAGCGCGATAATTCCGATGATCGATACCTGAAGAATGATGATCTGAAGCCGTGCCGTATTGAAAAATCCGTCAACATTGTCACGGGTGTTGAACAGAAAGCTGTCGTTCATGACAAACCGCCCAAGCAGTTCGAACACGACGACGATCAGGACGAGCGCGATGGCAACTCCGACCTCTTGCGGCATGTTCCGCTTCGACGTATCGAAGGTCAGTCCGCCAATTCCATGTGATGATATCGCCATTTGGCACTCCTCCTCCGGGTAGCCACCGATGTCGTCCGGCAGTCGCGGTGACGGCGCAGACCCGCGCCGTCACAATGTGACATTCGAACGTGCGATCAGTTTCTGCTCGTGAAGTCGGCCATGTTGTCAGGAGTGACCAGCTGAAAGGGCACATAGACGCGCGTGTCCACGTCCTCGCCCGCTGCCAGCTTCAGGGCCGCGTCGATGGCGCCCGAACCCTGACCTGCCGCATCCTGGAACACCGTCACGTCAAGTTCGCCCGCAGCCATCGCCAAGAGCGCGTCCTGTGTGGCGTCAATACCGGCAACAACCACATCGTCCATGCTGATGCCCGCGGCCTTCATGGCCTGGATCGCCCCGATGGCCATTTCATCATTATTGGAGATCAGCGCATCGAAAGGTTCACCGGTGGACAACCAGTTGGTCATCAAATCCTGCGCTTCGTCACGCGACCAGTTCGCCGTCTGACGGTCGATCTGCTGAAATTCAACAGCACATTGGCCAGCGGCGATGACATCGTCGATATCCTGCGTGCGCACCACGGCGGCTTGGTTCGACAATTCGCCCATCATCACATAAACTCGGGCGGGGTCGGTGCCATTTGCCGCCAAAATGTCACAGACTTCGATCGTCTGAAGCGTGCCGGATTCGCGTTCGTCGGATGCGACAAAGGCCTGGTTTTCTGGCAGAGTATCGACATTCACAGGTTCGCGGTTCACGAAAACGAGCGGCACACCAGCTGATGCTGCGGCGTTCGACATCGCCTGTGTCGCTGAGGTATCAACGGGATTGACGATGATTGCATCCACGCCAGAGGCGATAAAGTTGTTGATCTGATCCAGTTGCCGTCCGACATCGTTCTGCGCGTCTTCGACCTGGATATCGATTCCGTCCATACCACTGACCTGTGCGATCATCCCGTTGCGCAAAACCGTCAGGAAGTTGTCATCAAACAGCGCCATCGACACGCCGATCGTTTCTGACATCGCAGATGTCGTCATCAGCATGGCGACAGTCGTGCCGGCAAAGAAATTCTTCATTATAGATATCCTCCCATTTTCGGTGTCCGGCGCACCCGTTTGAACCGGAAGTCTGCAAATGCAGCGTCTGTCATATGGAACATGACCGGTCGTGCGCGACCAAACTGCGCGGCACGCGTTTGTGTCACAGATGTTCCTCCCCGTTTTGCCATGACCGCTGAACGCAGCCGCCATCGGCCTCGTGTTTGTGCCCACGATGAGACGGTTACGTCAATCATGAGCACTGCATTATGCGTCATTTGTGATGTGAAATAATGTCGCTAAATGATGTTTTTACATCATTTAGCGCGATGTCAGATCGATTCAGGCAGATACAACCGCGGTTCAAGAAAATGCTGGCCGTGCATGTTCCCGAAACCTGACCGGACAGCGTTGATCATCTGGTCCACCAAATCTGCGCATAATTGTGCAAGCGGGGTCGAAATAACCATCGTGACATAGCCATCCGCCAGCGCTGCGCGACTGTCTTCTGTCAGTTCATTCACCACCAATGCCACCTTTTCCGGCGGACGTGTTTCGCGCAGCGCGGCAATCGCGCCTTCCATACCGCCGCCTGCAACATAGATTCCGCGCAGGTCCGGGTGTCGCGCCAGAAGGTCGATGGTCGCCTCATGCGTCAGATTGCGCGTTTCCAGGTTCACAAGCGTATCGAGGACCCACGACTCAGGCGCATTTTCCCGGGCATAGCTCCGAAAGCCGGTTTCGCGCAATTGGTGGCCGTGCCAGCGGTTGCCCCCTACAAAGACCGCGATCTTGCCGGGCTGGCGCTGGGTCTTTACGATCATCCACGCCGCCAGTCGCCCCATTTGCATGTTGTTGAGGCCAAGATAGTTTTCACGTACGCCTTGGGCAAAATCGTTCAGCACAGCAAATGTCGGAACGCCGTTGTCCTTCAGGCGCTGCACTTCGCGCGTGATGCTTTGATGATTGACGGCGGAACTGGCCAGCACGTCGATCTGATCACAGATTGCATTGATTTCCTGCAGGAACCCATTCGGGGACTGGTCGGCTGAAAAACGGATGATCGCCTTGCCGTGGATGTCACGGCGACTCGCCACTGCTTTTTCGATCTCGCGTGCAAAATTCTGATAGAATTCCTGCTTGCCTTTGTGCAGCACAAAACCAAGCTTCATTTTCGGCACCGAGGGCGCAAGCCGCTGATCGATCAGGCCGCGCGCATGATATCCGATGCGGTGCGCAGCATCCGCAACCTTTCTTGCGGTTTCCGCGCGTACCTCGATCCGCCCGCTGAGCACGCGGTCCACGGTAGCGGTGCTGACCCCCGCTTCTTTTGCAAGTTCCTTGATTGTTGGTCGTGATGGCATGCTTCACTCCTGATGTGAAAACATCATAGTGGTGCATGCGTTTGTATCGCAAGCGCAACTGAACCCCGATCGGCAATTCTCGATCATATGGATCTCGATGGACTGTTGCATCAGGTAGGGGTTTTGGCGATTATTGCGGTGAACGGCTTGCTGATATGTCGAGCAGACAGCCGCCCTGCAACGGTCGCCGCAGTCATCGTCCAAGGTTGGCCTAAGATGTCGCCCGCGCGCCCGTTTCTTGGTTCAGGAAAGGTTCAGGGCTTTCCACCTCTTCCAGCTTCCTGCCGTTGATCCACCAGAACCGATTGCCGACATTGCGCAGAAAGCTGCGGTCATGGCTGACCAGCAGGCATGACGCACCCCGCGCAATCAGCTCGTCCTCCAGTGCTTCCTGACCCTCGATATCAAGATGGTTTGTTGGCTCATCAAGCAGATAGAAATTTGGGTTCTTAAGGCGTAAAATCAGCATCGCCAGACGCGCTTTCTGCCCACCTGACAATGCGCCGATCTTGGTGTCTTGCATCTGTATGGACACACCCGCACCTGCCAGAACGGCGCGCGCGCGTTGATCGCCTATGTCAAATTGTCGGGTCACAGCCGTCATGGGCGTGTCAGTGTCAGAAAGAAGGCTCAGATGCTGGTCGGAATATGCCGGGATGACCGTGGGCGCGCATTTTACGGCACCACCGGACCCATCCAGCGCATGGTGTATCAACGTGATCAGCCGGGTTTTCCCGGTGCCATTGGACCCAAGCAACACGATGCGATCGCCGGGTAAGATCCATTTTTGTCCGGTTTTATAGAGCAACCTGCCATCCGGCGTTGCGACGGATACATCATCCAGCGTCACCAGTGCCTTGGCATGAGTGCCGCTGTTTGCCAGCCTGATTTCACCTGCACTGCAGTCTTGGTAGGCAGGCTTTGCGGCCTCCTCGATCCGCGCGGCGCGTTCGTTGAGCTGCTTTGTCTTTGTGATCAGCAGATCAGACCCGGAATTGATGCCGACATTTTTCAGCTTTGCAGCCTGTTTGCGCAATTGCTGCGCCTTGTTCAGATCATTCGCAAAGCGCCGCTCGTCCGCAGCGTCTGCTTCGTCGAGCGCGGCGCGGGCCGCCGTAAACGGAAGCTGAAACACCCGCGAATTTTCGGCACGCAGAAACAGCGTCCGGTTGGTCGTGGCATCCAGAAACGCCCTGTCATGCGAGGTCATGACAACGGGAACATCGCGCGGCAAATCGGCAAGCCACGTCTGCAACAATCCGATACGCGTCAGGTCCAGATGGTTGGTGGGTTCATCCAGCAGCAGCACATCGGGTTCGACAATCCATGCCGCTGCCAGCATCGCCGTGCGCTGCCATCCGCCGCTTAACGCATGCAGTGGTTTGTGCTGCACTTCAAAGGGCACGCTCAGGTCGTCCAGCACGACATCCACCCGCCAGCTTTCATATTCTGCCTGTTCGGCGGGAAGGGCCGCCAACACCCATTCATATAGCGTGCGGGATTGGGCCGCGTCGGGTATGTTCTGGGTGACAAATCCGACGCGCAATCCACGCGCGCGGACGATATCTCCGGTGGTCTGGTCAGACATGCCTGCAAGACATTCCAGCAGCGTCGTTTTTCCGCGTCCGTTCGCAGCGACCAAGCCGATGCGGTCGCCTTTGGAAATCGTCAGGGTCAGGTTTTTGAAAAGACTATCGCCAAGGGTCACGCCCAAAGCATTGATGTTCAGAATTGTCATTGGAAACTCGATCAAAAAAGGTCGCCGCAAAGCGGCATCCGGGCAGACCGATTGAGATGTCGTGTCTCGGGTCAGCCCTGCAAACGCATTTACAGGGCGAAACGGGGACCATGCTGAAGTCGGCGGATGATACGCATGCTCAGCTTGTGCCCTCCCGTTGTGAAATTGTGACCGATAACCCGGGTTTAAGAAACATGGCCAGAATTCGCAAGAGCCGCGCAGCGCGAGTGGTAAGACGCCCTTGTGCCGTCTCTCGTCAGTCTGACACCTTCGTTGCGCCTACTGAAGATTCAGCGCCCTTTCCTGCGACGTCATCGCAATAAGTTAACCACGTGGTCTAGCCCCGCGAGTTTGGCAAAGCGTGTCAGTTCTGCTTCGACTTTCATCAGGCGATTGCCCAAGACAGGGCGCTGGTTCTCTGTCCAAAGCCGCGACAACGTCAGGGTGCTGTTCGCGCGGTTGCCCCTGGCTTCGATGCGGCCAACGAAACGGCTGCCTTCCAGCAGTGGATAGACGTAATATCCCCATTTGCGTTTCGCCTCGGGGACAAACATTTCGACCGTGTAGTCAAATCCGAACAATCTGGCGAGGCGGGTGCGATCACGGATGGCGGGGTCGAACGGGTTCAGGATGCGGAGCCGGGACGTCGGATCCTTCAAGTTCCTGATCCGGTCTTCAATATCAGCACAGGCAACGGCCTTGGTCCAGTTGCGATCTGCCCCCTCGATCTCGACTTCGATCAGGTTTGCCGCATCACGTTCTGCCCAGGCCCTGACTTCATCAACGTCACAGGCCGCCCAGAATTTGCGGATTTCCGCCAGTGTTCCGAACCCGATGCGGTCCAGTGCTGCGCGACAAAGCTGCGTGATCTGCGCCTCATCCGTGAGGATCGGCAAGTCCTGAGGGAAGACGCGTTCGGCAAGATCATAGAATTTCGTCACACCGTTGCGATGCGATGTCGCCAGCTCGCCTGCATACCAGAGGTAGTCGAGCACCATCTTGTGCGGTGGACGCGCCCACATGGCTTTTTCACCCACGACCTTCGTGTCGAAATGTTGCGTGCAAAGAGGGCCTTCTTCCGTGATGCGCCGTTTCACGGCGGCGATCAGATCAGGGTCAAGATGTCGGCCGAACCAGTTCGATCGCGCTACCTCTTCGCGCTTCCGTTGAAACTGGCGCTGCCACATCGGCAGGAATTCCATCGGCAGGACCGAGGCGTCATGCGTGAAATGTTCAAAGACCTGCCGCTGGCTGCGCAGCAAGGGGTCAAGCATCGGTTCGCGGTAATTCTGGTTCCGGCTCCACAGAATATGGTGATGGGCGCGGGAAACAACCTGGATCGTGTCAAGCTGCACAAACCCCAAAAGCTTGATCAGGCCCAATGTGTCCAAAGCACCCGTAGGGGCCTGCGCCAAACCATGCGACGAAAGCCACAGGACACGGGCCGTCGGATTATCGATTTTCAGTCGGCCCACACCAGTCAATCCCCTGAGGTTCTCTTTGGGTCAGCGATATGACACGAAAGTCGGTTTCGCCCGGCATCTGACACGGGGCCTCATGCCCTCGCTAAAGCTTACGGATTTTCAGCGTCGCGATGCGGTTTTCTTCCTTCGCCAGCACCTCGAACCGGAAGCCGTGGAACGAAAACACCTGTCCGACCACCGGGATCGTCTGCGCCTCGTGGATCACCAGACCGGCGACGGTATTTGCCTCTTCATCGGGCAATTGCCAGTCATGGGCGCGGTTCAGGTCGCGGATCGTGATGCCGCCATCGACGATATAGGCCCCGTCCGCCGTCGCCTCGATCTGGTCTTCTTCGGGATCGTCGAATTCATCGGCGATCTCGCCCACGATTTCTTCGAGAATGTCTTCAAGCGTGATCAGCCCTTCCAACCCGCCATATTCATCCACGACCAGCGCAAAATGCGTCTTTCGTTTCAGAAAATTGCGCATCTGATCGCCCAATGTCGTGGTTTCCGGCACGAAATAGGGCGGCATCGCCACACGCATCACGTCAAAGGCGGCCAGTCCCTCCGCGCCACCGCCAAGCAGTTTATGCATGGCGCGCAGCAGATCCTTGGCATGGATCACGCCGACGATATTTTCGGGATTGTCGCGGTAAAGCGGCAGGCGGGTGTGCTGGCTTTGCAAAATCTGCGCCAGAATATCATCCGCTGGCAGCGCCGCATCGACCATTTCGATGCCGGAACGGTGCAGCATCACCTCTTCCACGGTGCGTTCATTCAGGTCAAGCGCGCCAAGCACCCTGTCGCGGTCTTCCTTTTCGACCCAGCCTTCGGAATGGCCCAGTTGCAGGGCACCGGCGATTTCCTCGCGCACGGCAAGGATATTGCTGTTGGGATCGGTGCGCACGCCGAAGACATACAGCACACCGCGCACCAGAAACCGCACGGCGGTCACGGCAGGTGAAAACACCAATACAATCACCTTGATCGGGCGGGCGACAAGCGAGGACACTTTTTCAGGATTTGTGATCGCCACGGTTTTCGGCAGCACCTCGGAAAAGATTAGCACCAGCAGCGTCATGATCAAGGTCGCGGCGGCGACGCCATTCTGGCCGAATACGGTGGTCAGCAGCGCCGTGGCCAAAGATGTCGCCAGAATATTGACGACGTTATTGCCAAGCAGAACCGAGCCGATCAGCCGTTCGTTATCTTCGGTCACGATCAGCGCCTGTTCGGCACCCTTTGATCCTTTATCCGCCATGGATCGCAATTTGCCGCGCGATGCGGCCGTCAGCGCGGTTTCAGAACCGGAAAAGAAGGCCGAGAAGACCAATAGCAGGGCGATAGCCCCGGCCGTGGCCCAGAAGGTAGCGTCGAATATCGCGGGTTCCATCAGATGCTTTCAGGTGTTTTGCTGTTTATCCACCGCGCGCGCTGCCAGATCAAGGCTTGTCGGATTTTGCAAGCGGGTGATGTTGCAGAACCAGCTCTGTCAGCCGCGCGTCAAGCACATGGGTATAAATCTCGGTCGTGGCAATGTCGGCATGGCCCAGCATCGTCTGGATCGACCGCAGATCGGCACCGCCCGCCAGCAGATGCGTGGCAAAGGCGTGGCGCAGGACATGCGGTGTGACCCGGCTGGGCGATATACCCGCCGTGACCGCGAATTCCTTGATCAGCGCAAAGAAACGGTGCCGCGTCAGATGGCCCGCCTTGCCATGCGATGGGAACAGGTATTTCGACGCAGGTTTGCCGGCCTTGCGCGCCAGTTCTTCTGCGGCGTCGCGTGCGACCAGATAATCCGCCATGGCCGCGCGGGCAGGGGGCGACAGCGGCACCAGCCGTTCCTTGCCGCCCTTGCCGCGCACCAGCAACATCCGCGGATCGCCGCGCGCCGCTGAAACCGGCAGGCTGACCAGTTCGGTGACCCGCATGCCTGTGGCATAAAGCAGTTCCATCAGGCAGGTATTGCGCAGCGCGTCGCGTTTGCTGGCGCGGGCGGCATCCAGCAGACGGTCCACTTCACCCAGGTCCAGCGTCTTGGGCAGGCGCTGTGCGCGCCCCGGCCCCTTGATCTGCAGCGCGGGATTATCGGCGCGCCAGCCTTCGTCAAAGGCAAAGCGGAACAATTGCCTGATCGCCGACAACCGCCGCGCGCGCGTGGCCTTTGCCAGCCCCTCGGCCTCGCAATCGATCAGATAGCTTTCGATCTGGTCCTGCGTCACCTGCAGGAAATGCAGGCCACGGTCGGCCAGCCATGCGGCAAAGCCCTGCAGATCGCGCGCATAGGCCAGTTGCGTATTCGTCGCCGCATCCAGTTCCGCCGCCTGCGCCTGCAGAAACGTCTGCACCCAGCGGGCCATGGCGGCGGGGGCTGTCACGTCGCCCGGTCCAGTATCATCAATTGCAACGCGGCACGGCGCGCCACGTCTTCCAGCCCGACCAGCCGGAACAGCGCCAGGGCATCGGTCAGCGATCTGGCATCGCCGGCATAGCCTTCGTTGAACAGGATGACGGCGCGCAGCATCGCTTCGCCGGTTTTGCCATTGGCGACCAGATTCTGCAGATCGGTGGGCGCGGGCGATCCGGCAAAGGCCGCCTGTATCGCCAGGGCGCGCGGCGCCCTGACGGGCACATCCTGCGGCTTCCCCTTGGCGATGGCGATCAGGAACGGGTCAAACCCATCATCGGCAGCGATCAGATCATCCGCCACGCGTTCATAATCGGATGACAACAATCCGATGCGATAGGTGATATCGCGCGCCTCGCCCGTCAGAACCATCGCTTGCAGGGCATCGCTGTAAAGCTTGGCAAAAGGCACCTCGGTCCGGGCCTGTTTCATCGCGTCCCAAGCGGCGGGCAGATGGCGCGACACCGCCTGCGCGTCCTCTGCCGTCACGGCATTATCCAACCGGATCACCGCCGCCGCCCGGTCCCATATTCCGCCAGAGGCGGCGGGCGTGCGCGCGGTATAGAAATTCTGCAACACGTTTTCCGACACGGCCCCCTGGCGGGCCAGCCTTTCGGCGGCTTCCAGTTGCGCCTTCCAGGCATTGTTGCCGCGCAGATCGGCATGCGAAAAGGCCAAAGGCAGGTTCGACGTGACAAGCGGTTCGCCAAATGCCTCATACAGGCGGAACAGCAATGGGGTGACGTTTTGCGGCTGCGCCAGCGGCGGTTCGCCTTCGAACAATTCCGGGTCCAGGAACCGGGACAGCACATCGTTTTCGGTATCGGTGATATCGCCCAGCACGCGATGCGTGTTCAGCGACAGAACCGCGACCGCCCATTCGCCGCCCCGCGCCTGACAGAACACGCGCGACAGATAATCAGGTGCCAGCGCAGGCGTGTCATTCATTACACGGCAGGCGGCATCTTCGGTGCCCATCAGCAGTGATACCTCGAACCAGCGCTGGAACACCGGCGCTGTATCAGGCTCGGCCAGTTCGATCAGCGCCTTGGCCTGTTCGACCGCGCCCAGTTCGACCAGCTTGTCCACCCGCGCCAGAAACAGGGCGCCATCGGCCCCGGCGCCCATCGGTGGATCGGCCTCTGCCAGCATCAGGACCTTGATGAATTCCCGGATCGCGGGCAGCGATTCGCGGCGTTCCTCGCCCACCAGCGCGACCAGCGTGTCTTCGCGGCTCGCGGCCCAGATATTGCTGGGCAGTCCCGTCACATCCGACGGTAGCAGGCCGACCGGGTCCTTGGACAGACGGTCCAGCGGGGTCACGCTGATCTCGGGCGCGACGGCGCTGTCGGTCACCGGGGTTTCATCTGGCGACGTGACCGTCGCCGCCTCGGCCGATAACCAGTCGATAGACGACAAAGGGTCCTGCGCCAGCGCAGAGCCCGTGGCAAGCACCAGAATCGCCGCCGGAAGAAAGGTATCAGTCAAGCGTGACAGGGCGGATGACCTCTTGTGCGGGGGCCGCGAAATCGGCGGGGAACAGCAGGGGCCCGACATAGGCATAGGCCATGAACCCGACCGTGATCAGGACAAGTAGAAAGAATAACACCTTGAATAGCCGCCACATTGCCTGCCCCGATCTGCTTTGCCCTGATATGTGGTCTGAACGCCACCTTCACAACGGTTTATATATGGTCTTTCAGACAATATCACGGCATTCATTCAGAAATCTTACAATTCGGCATCAGGTGGCCGAGAAGGCAGCAAAGGGGACGGCATGGCGCCGGGGGCAGCATATCGGCTCAAGCGCAAGGTGGTGTTGGTGGGCATGATGGGGTCGGGCAAGACCGCGATCGGGCGGTCGCTGGCGGTCGCGCTCAATGTGCCTTTCGTGGACAGCGACAGCGCCATCGAAGAAGCCGCCGCCCTGAGCATTGCCGAAATCTTTGCCCGCGACGGCGAGGCGTTCTTTCGCCTGCGCGAAACCGAGGTGCTGCGCCGTCTGCTGGCAGGCACGCCGGGGATCATTTCCACCGGCGGCGGGGCTTTTCTCGCCGCCGAAAACCGCGACATGATCGCGCGCGACGCGGTGGCGATCTGGCTGGATGCTGATCTTGAAACGCTGTGGGAACGGGTCCGGCACAAGGACACGCGCCCGCTGCTGCGCACGCCCGACCCCAGAGGCACGCTGGCGCGCCTGCTGGATGAACGGCGCGATTTTTACGCGCAGGCCGGTCTGCGCCTGCCGATCGGTTTTCACGCCTCAATCGAGGATACCACCCAAAGCGCGCTGCGCCTTCTGGCCAGCCGCCCCGATATTCTGGAAACATTATGACCGCATCAGTTCATGTCGACCTGCCCGGCAGGGCCTATGATATCCACATCGGCCCCGGTCTGATCGCGCAGGCGGGGGCGCATCTGGCGGCCTTGGGCGGCCGGCGGCATGTCTGTATCGTCACTGATGAAAACGTCGCGGCGCTGCATCTGGCGGCGTTGCAGGCGGCACTGTCCGCCGCTGGCCTGACGTCTGCTGCGCTGGCGCTGCCACCCGGCGAGGCTACGAAAAGCTGGGCGCAACTGGAACATGTCACCGAATGGCTGCTGGCGCAAAAGGTGGAACGGCGCGACCTTGTCATCGCCTTTGGCGGCGGGGTGATCGGCGATCTGGCGGGTTTCGCCGCCGCGATCCTACGGCGCGGCGTGCGGTTCGTGCAGATCCCGACCAGCCTGCTGGCGCAGGTCGACAGTTCCGTCGGCGGCAAGACCGGGATCAATTCGCCGCATGGCAAGAACCTTGTGGGCGCCTTTCATCAACCCGCCCTGGTGTTGGCTGATACCGACCTGCTGGGCACCTTGCCTGCGCGCGATTTTCTGGCGGGCTATGGTGAGGTGGTCAAATACGGGCTGTTGGGCGATGCCGCGTTCTTTGACTGGCTGGAACAATCCGCACCGGCCATGGCCGCAGGTGATATGGACGCGCGGGTGCGCGCCGTGACCCGGTCCTGCGAGATGAAGGCCGATATCGTCCGACGCGACGAAACCGAACAGGGCGACCGCGCGCTGCTGAACCTTGGTCATACCTTCTGTCACGCGCTGGAATCCGCGACCGGCTATTCCGACCGGCTGTTGCATGGCGAAGGCGTGGCCATCGGTTGTGCGCTGGCGTTTGAACTGTCCGCCCGTCTGGGCCTGTGCTCTCAGGAAGATCCCAGCCGTGTCCGCGCCCATCTGCGCGCCATGGGCATGAAGGTCGATATCCGCGACATCCAAGGCGATCTGCCGGGGGCAGAGGCGCTGCTGGATCTGATGGGGCAGGATAAGAAGGTGCAGAACGGCAAGCTGCGGTTCATTCTGGTGCGCGGCATCGGGGAGGCTTTCATCACATCGGATGTGTCGGGCGAGGCGGTGCTGGGCCTGCTGCAGGATGCGTTGCGGGCCTGAACATCGTCGCGGGTGACTGGCCAAGACCTTTCCCACGGGCAAGCCGCCGCTTCTTATTTCCCCGAATACTCCCGCGCAGCGGGCGGATCAGCCATCCTCGCGCGTCAGGCTGATCCCGTATTTGCGGGCAAAAAGATAGAAGAGCGGTGCTTCCATCAGCATCAGTGTCACGATGGCAAAGACAGCCCAATTACTGTTGAATAACAACAGGTTGAACTGAAAACCTGATCCCCAGAACAAGGCCCCCGCGACGCTCAGCGCCAAGGCAGACAGCACCAGATCGACCTGCATGATCTTCGGCAGGGTCTTTTCGCGCAGGCCCGGAAATATGCCCAGATAGGCGATCCCGAGGATGACGCCATTCACGATCAGGATCTGCCATTCATGTGCAAGCTGCATCACGGATCAGAACGGGATTTCATCATCCATATCGCTGCCACCGGATGGCGCGCCGCGCCCGCCGCCGCCGCTACTGCTGCCATAGCCGCCGTCGTCATAACCGCCCTGATTGCCACCGCTGCTGCCGCCCCCGGCATAACCGCCACCACCGCCGCCTTCGCTGCGGCCATCCAGCATGGTCAGCGTGCTGCCGATCCCTTGCAGCACGACCTCGGTCGAATAGCGGTCAGCGCCGGACTGATCCTGCCATTTGCGGGTCTGCAACTTGCCTTCGATATAAACCTTTGACCCTTTTTTCAGATATTGTTCCGCGACCCGCACCAGCCCTTCGGAAAAGATCGCGACGGTGTGCCATTCGGTTTTTTCGCGGCGTTCGCCGGTGTTCTTGTCTTTCCAGGTCTCTGACGTGGCAATGCGCAGATTGGCCACCTTGCCGCCGTTCTGAAAGCTGCGGACTTCCGGATCGGCACCCAGATTGCCGATAAGAATGACTTTGTTGACTGATCCGGCCATGGGATTCTCCTTCGATTCTGTTGCCGCTTTTGTGACAGACGATCTTTACCACAACAAGGTGAAGCGCGGCTTAACGCCTGCCAAACGACAGGGTTCTTGGCCGGTGGGCGCAAATCTGCTATGATGGCAGGATTAGAAGGCAAAGTATTATGATGATATATTTGAAAGCGGCGGCAGGTCTTGCCGTGGCGTTGACGGCCTCTGCTGTTGCCGGTCAGGACCGCAACAGCCTGTTCCAACGTCAGACACAGGTGCTGGACGGGCGCGCTGCACAGCAATATTCCCGTTCCGTCAGTTTGCAACCGCCCAGCGCCACCGTGCCGCAGGCGATTGCCCCCTATCAGGGGCGCGGGTCGGGACCATATCTGGATCTTGCGCGCAGCGCCGCCCAGCGCCACGGCGTGCCAGAGGATCTTTTCCTGCGTCTGGTCCAGCGCGAAAGCGGCTGGAACCCGCAGGCGGTGTCGCACAAGGGTGCCATCGGGCTGGCGCAGCTGATGCCCTCCACTGCGCGCGGTCTGGGCGTCGATCCGCATGATCCGGAAAGCAATCTGAACGGCGGCGCGCGCTATCTGCGGATACAATTCGACAGTTTCGGATCATGGCCGCTGGCGCTTGCCGCCTATAACGCGGGCCCCGGTGCTGTCAGCCGCCACGGCGGCGTGCCGCCCTATGCCGAAACCAAGGATTATGTCATCGCTGTCTGGGGGGAATAGCCCTATCCGCGCGCCAGCCCGAATTTATAGATCTGCGGCAGATAGGCGATATTGACATCCCATCCGACAAAACCGGGCCGCGCATGGCGATAGATCGTGCGCCAATAGGGCTGAACGATCACCGCTTCTTCCACCATGATCCGCTGCAATTCGGCCATTACGGGGCGGCGGGCATCGGCATTTGCGATGCCGTTCGCCTTGGCCAGCAGATCGTCGAAGGCGTCATTGGCAAAGCCGCTTTCGTTCCAGGCCGCCCCGGACCGATAGGCCAGCGCAAGGGTCTGCGTATCCAGCGGACGGTGGTTCCAGTCTGTCGCGGAAAACGGATAGGTCGTCCAGTTGGCGGCATAGGTCGTCCCCGGCACCGACTGGCGGCGCACCAGAAAGCCTGCATCGCGCAACTGGGCGGCGACCGCATCGGCGGTGTTCTTGCGCCAGTCATCGTCGATGGACAGCAATTCCATTTCGAAATCGGCCATCCCGGCCTCTTGCAGCAGGGCAAGCGCTGCGGCGGGGTCATGCGGCAGGGCGGGGATATCGGCCCAGGCCGGATGCATCGGGCCGACATGCTGGTTGCGCGCCACCTCGCCCCGGTCGCTGTAGCCCAGCTCCAGACAGATCGCATTGTCCACGGCCATGACAATCGCCTGACGCACGCGTTTGTCGGCATAGGGGCGGATGCCATCCACCTCGGCAAGCTGATTGCCCCGGATCACGATGGTCGAGGAAGAGGCGACCGCCGATTCCTCCCACCCGATAGTGGTGAACAGATCGACGAAATCGCCCACGGTTTCATAGGTGGCGTCGATCTCATCCGCGCGGGCGGCGGCCAGCCCGACGGCGGGATCGGTGCCGTAATCGATATATTCGATCCGGTCGAGATAGGCCCCCTTGCCAGCCGTATAGCCCCACCAGTCATGCGCGTCATTGCGCACCAGAACGGCGCGCGATCCGGGTGTAAAGATTTCGGGCAGGTAGGGGCCGGTGCCCAGCGGGTTATCCAGCATCGTTTCCGGGTCGAACCCGGCGGGTGTGATCGCGGCGGGGTAATCGGACATGCCGGCGATCAGCGTGATATCGGGCATCGGCAGGGTCAGTTGCACGGTCAGGTCATCGACCAGCCTGATCGCGCCCTCATAGGCCTGTCCCGTGGCCGGGTCGATCAGCGCCGCGAACCGCGCCGCCATGGAATTGCCCGGCACCTTCGTGTCACACCAGCCTGCGATATTGCGCGCCACATCGGCGGCGGTGAAAGGCGTGCCGTCATTCCATGTCACGCCGGGCCGCACGCGCAGGGTATAGATTGTTGCGCTGGCATTCACGTCCCAACTGTCCAGCAACATGGGCTGGAACGTGCCGTCATTGTTGTATTCGACCAGATATTCCAGCCATCCCGCCGTCACATACGACAGATACGGCCAGTCAAAGGCGCGCGGGTCCTTCAGCGGGCGCACATCCATCTGAATCCGCATCGTGCCGCCCTTTTGCGGGACAGGTTCATCCTGCGCGCGCGCAGGCGCAACAAGCCCCAGCATCCCATAAGCCGCAGGCACCGTCACGCCCAGCGCCGTGACCCGTGCCAGAAACGCCCGCCTGTCCAGTTTCCCCGCCTTGGCATCACGGATATAGGCCCGGGCGATCGGATGCCGGGTCTGGTCTGGTCTGGTCATGGCAAGTCCCTTCGGGGTCTGGGGGCGACAATGCACACATGGGACAGTTTATACCATGAGGTCAACCAACCGCCCCAATTACTTTGCCATCACCCTGTCGTGACTGCGCCGGAACGCGGTGGGCGTCTGGCCCAGCTTTTCGTGAAAACTGCGGGTGAAATAGGCGGCAGAGGCAAAGCCGAGGATCTGTGCAATCTCATGCACCGGCCTGTCGGTATCGCGCAGCAGCACGCAAGCCTCGTAATGGATACGGTCGTTCAGCAGCGCCAGTGCAGAGCGTCCGGCGATCTGCTGGCAGACGCGCGCCAGATGGGTCGGTGTCACGTCCAATTCGCGCGCAAAGCTGGCGACACCGCGGTCCAGTTGGAAATCCCGCGCGATCAGGGCGGTATAGCGCGCCACCAGCCTTGCCGCAGCGCTGTCGCGGCGGTTGTCGCTGGCTGTGGCGATCTGCGCATCCGCCTGTCTGGTCACGAAGATCGCAAGCAGGCCCGCCCAGAGATGTGCGGCCTTGTCATCGCCGATGGATTGCAATTCCTTTTCGATCTTTTCGAGATATTGCACCGCCTCTTTCTGGTGCCAGACATCCAGAAGCCGCAGATGCACAGGCCGGTCTGGCCAGGCATCACTGTCGGGCAGGGTCAGGATATGGCCATGCGTCGTCGGGCTGAGATCAAGGGCATACATGGTCTGGGGCGGCAGATAGATCATGTTATTGGGGCCATAGCCGCTGGTCAGCCCGGCGACATTCACGCGGCCTTGCCCCTTTGTCACCATGATCAGCCGTCCTGTCGGATGGCTGCGCATCGATTCATTGCGCCAGCGCATCGCGGCACCGCCATGCGACAGCGGTGCCAACGCCAGGGAAGGCGGAATCTGATGCATTACATTCATACCATACACCTTTACTGCACAATTGAAGGTGATTCTGGCGACAAAACCCGGCCCACACAATCCACGATTCAATCTACAATAAAAGTGTTGCAAAATGATTGATGTCGTCACCCGACAATTGGTGCCAGTCTTTGTGGCGCGCGCGGAACCATGTGCGCTGGCGCTTGGCATATTGGCGTGATGCGATGATCGCCGCCTCGCGCGCCTGATCCAATGTCATCTGTCCTTGCAGATGGGCGATCATTTCGGGCGCGCCGATCGCCCTGGACGACTGATGCGCAGGGTCCCAATGCGGCAGCATCGCGCGCGCCTCGTCAAGCGCACCCATGTCCAGCATCTGATCAAACCGCCGGGTGATCCTATCGTTCAGCCAATCCTTCGGCGCATCTACGCTGATCGCGACACAGGCATCCAGCGGCAGCAAAGGTGCGGGCGTCGTGTCCTGCCAACGGGCCAACGACCGGCCCGTGGCCTGCTGCACCTCCCACGCCCGTTGCACCCGCATCCGGTTCTGCACATCGATGCGGGCCAATGTCACCGCATCCAGCCCCGCGATCAGATCGGGCAGGGGGATCAGATCGGCCTGCGCGCGCAGATCATCCGGTGTGGGCGGGATTTCCGCCAGCCCCTGCGTCAGCGCGTGAAAGTTCAGCCCGGTGCCGCCCGTGATGATCAAACGCTTTGGCCCTTGCAGCAAGGGTGCCAGATCGCGCAGCCAATGGCCTACCGAATAGGGCGCATCATAGGGCACATGGCCGTAAAGCGCATGGTCCGCCTGCGCCAGATCGGCGTCGGAGGGGCGCGCCGTCAAAATCCGCCAGCCCGCGAAAACCTGCAACGCATCGGCGTTTACGATCACCCCGCCTTGCCGCATGGCGATGTCCAGCGCCAGCGCGGATTTGCCTGATGCGGTGGGTCCCGCGATCAGCACGGGTTTATCTGGGGATATCGTAATCATTGCGCGTCTTTCCTGCCCGGTCTTGCGCCAGGCGACAAGTGCCATTGAACCCGCGCCCGTTTTGCGACATTTTGCGCCCAAACCAGCGCCAAAGGAAACACCATGACCGACCCTGCCAAAACCACCTATAAACGCGTCATGCTGAAAATCTCGGGCGAGGCGCTGATGGGCGATACTGCCTTTGGCCTGCATCCCCCCACCGTGCAAAGGGTCGCGCGAGAGGTCAAATCCGTCCATGACATGGGGGTCGAGATTTGCATGGTCATCGGCGGCGGCAATATCTTTCGTGGGCTGCAGGGCAGCGCGCAGGGGATGGAACGCACGACAGCCGATTACATGGGTATGATCGCCACCGTGATGAACGCCCTGGCGATGCAATCGGCACTGGAAGAACTGGGCATCCATACGCGGGTGATTTCTGCGATCACGATGAACGAGGTCGCCGAACCCTATATCCGCCGCCGCGCCGTGCGACATCTTGAGAAAAAGCGCGTCTGCATCTTTGCCGCCGGCACCGGCAACCCCTATTTCACTACTGATACCGCCGCGACCCTGCGCGCCAATGAAATGAACTGCGAGGCGATCTTCAAAGGCACCAAGGTCGATGGCGTCTATGACAAGGACCCGGTCAAACATGCCGATGCGGTGCGTTATGATGTGGTCAGCTATGACGAGGTGCTGCAGAAACATCTGGGCGTGATGGATGCCAGCGCGATTGCACTGGCGCGCGACAATGATCTGCCGATCATTGTGTTCTCGCTTGATGAACCGGGTGGCTTCAAGGGGATCTTGGCGGGCGAGGGCACATATACCACCGTGCGCGACTAACGCTTTGCTATACAACCGGGCAGCATTGCCCTAGAGAAAGTTAACGCAGCGTGACTGCGAAGGAAGAATAAACCATGTCTGACGATTTTGAACTTGATACCGACGATCTGGCCCGCCGCATGGACGGGGCCATTGCCAATCTGCGGGTGGAACTGGCGTCCTTGCGC
>NZ_JBKBQY010000024.1:0-38063 GCF_046292185.1 Yoonia sp. | reverse complement strand
GCGCCCCAAAGGAGAATCCCATGAAATTTCGTTTCCCCATCTTTATCATTGATGAGGATTTCCGGTCGGAGAATACATCCGGCCTTGGCATCCGGGCCATGGCCGATGCGATCGAGAAAGAGGGATTCGAGGTGGTGGGCGTCACCAGCTATGGTGATCTGTCGCAATTCGCGCAGCAGCAATCGCGCGCCAGTGCCTTTGTTCTGTCGATTGATGATGAGGAATTCAGCCCCGGACCGGACCTTGACCCTGCCGTGCTGAACCTGCGCCATTTCATTCAGGAAGTGCGCCGCAAAAACGAAGATGTGCCGATTTACCTGCATGGTGAAACCAAGACCAGCCGCCATCTGCCCAATGATATCCTGCGCGAATTGCACGGTTTTATCCATATGTTCGAGGATACGCCGGAATTCGTGGCGCGGCATATCGTGCATGAGGCGAAGAAATATCTGGAAGGTATCCAGCCGCCGTTTTTCAAGGCGCTGCTGGATTATGCCGAGGACGGGTCATATTCTTGGCATTGCCCAGGGCATTCCGGTGGTGTGGCTTTCCTCAAGAGCCCGATTGGCCAGATGTATCACCAGTTTTACGGTGAAAACATGCTGCGCGCGGATGTGTGCAATTCGGTCGAGGAATTGGGGCAATTGCTGGACCACAATGGCGCGATTGGTGCGTCGGAACGCAATGCGGCGCGGATTTTCAACGCGGATCATTGTTTCTTTGTGACCAACGGCACATCGACCAGCAACAAGATGGTATGGCACCATACCGTGGCCCCCGGTGATGTTGTTGTCGTGGACCGCAACTGCCATAAATCAATCCTGCACAGCATCATTATGACGGGCGCGATCCCGGTGTTCCTGAAGCCGACGCGCAATCATTACGGCATTATCGGCCCGATCCAACAAAGCGAATTCTCGCCCGAGGCGATCAAGGAAAAGATCCGCGCCAATCCGCTGCTGGCGCATGTCGATGCCGATACGGTCAAGCCGCGGGTGATGACGCTGACCCAGTCAACCTATGACGGGGTGCTGTACAACACCGAAACAATCAAGGGCCTGCTGGACGGCTATGTCGAAAACCTGCATTTCGACGAGGCCTGGTTGCCGCATGCGGCATTTCATAGCTTTTACAGCGATTTCCATTCCATGGGCCGCAAGCGCGAACGCCCACGCCATGCGGTGACTTATGCGACCCAGTCGATCCACAAATTGCTGGCGGGGATTTCGCAGGCGAGTCATGTGCTGGTGCAGGATTCACAAGATACCAAGCTGGACCGGCATTTGTTCAACGAAGCCTATCTGATGCACACCAGCACCAGCCCGCAATACAGCATCATCGCGAGCTGCGATGTGGCGGCGGCGATGATGGAACCGCCGGGTGGTGTGGCGCTGGTGGAAGAAAGCATCATGGAAGCGCTCGATTTCCGCCGGGCGATGCGCAAGGTTGATGCCGAATTCGGCGAGGATGAATGGTGGTTCGAGGTTTGGGGGCCGGATGCTTTGGTTGAAGAAGGTATCGGCGATCCGAAAGACTGGGTGCTGAAGAAAACCGATGCGGATGGTGTGCAGGCCTCGGACGGGACAGATTCGTGGCATGGGTTCGGCGATATGGCGCGCGGGTTCAACATGCTGGACCCGATCAAGACCACCATTGTCACGCCCGGTCTGAACCTTGATGGCCGGTTCGAGGAAATGGGGATACCCGCATCCATCGTGACCAAATATCTGGTGGAAAACGGGGTCGTGGTGGAAAAGACCGGGCTTTACAGTTTTTTCATCATGTTCACGATTGGGATCACCAAAGGGCGCTGGAATTCGCTGTTGGCGGCGCTGCAGCAGTTCAAGGATGATTACGGGCGCAACCAGCCTTTGTGGCGGGTGATGCCGGAATTCATCGCCAAACATCCGCATTACGAAGAGATGGGGTTGCGCGATCTTTGCCAGCATGTGCATCAGCTATATGCGAAATATGATGTCGCGATCCTGTCGACCGAGATGTATCTGAGCGATCTGCAACCGGCGATGAAGCCGAACGATGCCTTTGCCCATATCGCGCGGCGCACCACGGAGCGGGTCGAGATTGATGATCTGGTCGGGCGGATCACGACGGCGCTGGTGACGCCCTATCCGCCGGGTATTCCGCTGTTGATCCCGGGTGAGGTGTTCAATGCCAAGATCGTGGAATATCTGAAATTCAACCGCGAATTTGAACGGCTTTGCCCGGGGTTCGAGAATGATATTCACGGGCTGGTGGTGGAAAAAGGTGCCGATGGGGTGAAACGCTATTACGCGGATTGCGTCGCGGCGTAGGCCGGGCAAGTAAGGTGGACCTTGGCCCACCTTACTTTCTTTATGCGCAGATCGCGGCTTTCAATGCTTCTTCAAAGATTGCCAGACCTTCGTCGATGATCGCATCGGATGCGGTCAGCGGCACCATGATCCGCAGCGCATTGCCATGCATCCCGCATGACAGCAGGATCAGCCCGCGTTGCAGGGCATGGGCCACGACGGCCTTGGTCAGCGCCGCATCGGGTTTGTTGCTGGCCAGATCGGTGACAAATTCAACTGCCAACATCGCGCCCAAGCCGCGAATGTCGCAGATCCGGTCAGGGGCGACACGCGCGCCGATCTCGGCAAAGCGGGTGTGGAAATGTTCCCCCATCGCGGTCGAGCGGCCGAGCAATCCTTCATCTTCGATTGCCTTGATCGCGGCCAAGGCCGCAGCACAGGCCACAGGGTTACCGCCATAGGTGCCGCCCAGACCGCCGGGGATCATCGCGTCCATGATATCGGCCCGCCCGATCACACCGGCAATCGGATAGCCGCCGGCCATGGATTTCGCCACGGTGATCAGGTCGGGAACAACCCCGGAATGTTCAATCGCGAACCACGTGCCGGTGCGGCCGAAACCGGCCTGAATTTCGTCAGCGATCAGCAGGATACCGTGTTGGTCACAGATGTCGCGCAGGGCGCGCATCATTTCGAACGGAACGGGGGTGTAACCGCCTTCGCCCAGCACAGGTTCGATGATGATCGCCGCGATCCGGTCCGGCTGCGCATCGGTCAGGAACAGGTTCTGCAGCCCGGTCAGCGCATCCTGCACCGTGATTCCGTCACGGACAGAGGGAAACGGCGCGCGGAAGATGTCAGAGGGGAAGGGACCCACGTCCTTTTTATATGGGCTGATCTTGCCGGTCATCCCAAGCGTCAGCAAGGTCCGCCCGTGATACCCACCTGTAAAGGCGATGATACCGGGACGGCCCGTCGCGGCGCGCGCGATCTTCACCGCGTTTTCCACCGCCTCGGCCCCCGTCGTCACCAGCAGCGTCTTTTTCGGCTGATCGCCGGGGGCCAGCGCGTTCAGCTTTTCAGCGAGCGCGATATAAGGCTCGTATGGCACGACCTGAAAACTGGTGTGTGTATAGTGATCTTCCTGCGCCTTGGCCGCGGCCACCACCGCCGGATGGCGATGGCCGGTGTTCAGCACGGCGATGCCACCGGCAAAGTCGATATAGCGGTTGCCTTCGACGTCCCATAATTCCGCATTCTCAGCGTGATGCGCATATATCGGCGCGGCAGAGGCGACGCCGCGTGGCACCGCCGCCTCTCGCCTTGCGATCAGACCGGCGTTGGTTTGCGCCGCGACGGGGGTGGGCAGGGGCTTGTTCACGGCGTGATCCTTTATTGGCTTTCCTGCCGTGATCCTAATCTGATCCGGGCCATGCCTGTCAATCTATCCCAGAACCTGCGCTATCGCATCCTTGGTCACGCTGACGATCTCATCCGCCTGCGCGCGGGTCAGCGGGAAGGGCGGGGCAAAGCCGATGATATCGCCCTGCGGCATGGCCCGCGCAATCACGCCACGGTCGAGCATCGCGGCGACAACGCGCGGCGCAACCTTGTCTGCCGCGTCAAAGAACACGCGGTCATCGCGGTCCTTGACCAGTTCGACCGCGCACCACATGCCTTCGCCGCGCACATCGCCGACATGGGTGTGATCGCTCACAGCAGCGGCCATTGTCTGATTCAGATAGGCACCGACGCTGCCTGCATTGGCGATCAGGTTCTGATCATCCAGCAATTTCAGGTTCGCCACCCCCGCCGCCGCACAGATCGGATGCGCCGAATAAGTCCAG
Organism: Yoonia sp.; assembly: GCF_046292185.1. Classification (GTDB taxonomy): domain Bacteria; phylum Pseudomonadota; class Alphaproteobacteria; order Rhodobacterales; family Rhodobacteraceae; genus Yoonia. Next base: position 33,925 of record NZ_JBKBQY010000024.1, on the reverse strand, counting down.
CCATGGCCGAAGGGGCCGAATTCATCGGTGCCTTTTTCAAGCACTTCCCACATCTTGTCAGACACGATTGACCCAGACAAAGGCGCATAGGCCGATGTCAGCCCCTTGGCGATGGTGATCAGATCGGGTTTCAGCCCGTAGTGATCCGACCCCATCATCGTCCCCAGGCGTCCAAAGCCGGTCACCACCTCGTCCGCGATCAGCAGGATGTCGTATTTGGTCAGCACCTTCTGAATCGCCTCCCAATACCCCGCAGGGGGTGGCACGATCCCGCCGGTGCCCAGCATCGGTTCGCCGATAAAGGCGGCGATGGTGTCGGCCCCTTCGCGCAGGATCAGCTCTTCCAGCTTTTGCGCACAATCGGCGGAAAAGGCGGCCTCGTCCATGTCCCGATCCGCGCGGCGATAGAAATACGGCGCTTCGGTATGCAGGACCTGCGTCAGCGGCAGGTCGAATTTCTTGTGGAACAGTTCCAACCCGGTCAGCGACCCGGTGACAAGGCCCGAACCATGATAACCGCGCCAGCGCGAGATGATCTTTTTCTTCTGCGGCCGGCCCAGCACGTTGTTGTAATACCAGACCAGTTTGACATTCGTCTCATTCGCATCCGACCCGCTGAGGCCGTAATAGACGTGGTTCATCCCTTCAGGCGCGCGTTCGGCGATCATCCGTGACAGGGTGATCGACGCCTCGGTCCCATGGCCGACATAGGCGTGATAATAAGCCAGCTCTTTTGCCTGTTTGGCAATCGCCTCGGCGATTTCGGGATGGCCGTAGCCCACATTGACGCAATAAAGCCCCGCAAAAGCGTCGAGAGATGTGCGCCCTTCGCGGTCGGTGATATGCACGCCTGATGCGGATTGGATGATCCGGTTGCCGATGTCGCGCCGGGCGAACTGACCCAGATGGGTCGAGGGATGGAAAAAGTGATCATGGTCCCATTGGCTCAATTGATCATTGGCAAGCTGGTCGGTCATCGCGTTCTCCTTGACGTTCCGGTGCAGTCTAGGAGGTTGGCCGCGAAGTCTCTACCCCTGTGCACGGTGGATTTTGCCCGAAAACGACATGAATTGCCGCAGTTGGCGTCTTGCCCCTTACCGCGAAACAGCCCAGCCTTGCCCGGAACATTCTGATCAAAGGCCGCCTGATGACTACATTCGAAGCCAACTTTCCCACCAGCGAATATCTGCGCCGGATCACCAAGACGCGCGCCGAGATGGCCTTGCGTGGACTTGACGCGATCTTTGTCAGCGACCCGTCGAATATATCCTGGCTGACGGGCTATGACGGGTGGTCGTTTTATGTGTTTCAGGGGGCGATCCTCACGCATGACGGCGACCCGATCTGGTGGGGCCGTGCGATGGATACTTTGGGCGCCCGCCGCACGGTGTTCATGAAAAGCGACGACAATATCCGCGGCTATGACGATACCTTCGTGCAGAACCCGGAAAAGCACCCGATGCAGGAACTGGCAAAGCTGTTGACCGAACTTGGATTGGGTCAGGCCCGGATCGGGGTGGAAATGGACAATTATTATTATTCCGCCGCCGCCCATGCGGCCTTGCTTGCGGGCATGCCGCAGGCAAGAATTACCGATTGCACCGGGTTGGTGAACTGGCAGCGCGCCGTGAAATCGGATCGCGAGATTGACTATATGCGCCGTGCCGCCCGAATCGTGGAAACCATGCATGCGCGCATCGTAGAATTGGCCGAACCCGGCCTGCGCAAGAATGACCTGATCGCCGATATCTATGCCACGGGCATCAGGGGCGCGGATGGCCATTGGGGCGATTATCCGGCGATCGTGCCGATGGCCCCGTCCGGTATGGATGCCACCGCCCCGCATCTGACATGGGACGACCGCCCGATGAAGACCGGAGAGGCCACGTTTTTCGAGATTGCGGGCGCGCACAGGCGTTATCAATGCCCGCAATCGCGCACCTTGTTTCTGGGCAAGGTGCCTGACAAATACCGCGATGCCGAAGCCGCCGTGCTGGACGCGGTCGAGGCGGGACTGGAACAGGCCAGACCCGGCAATCAGGCGCAGGATATCGCCAATGCCTTCAACGCGACCTTGAACAAGGCGGGCTATATCAAGGACAGCCGCTGTGGCTATGCCATCGGGATCAGCTATCCACCCGATTGGGGCGAACGGACGATATCATTCCGCAAGGGCGATATGACAGTGCTGGAGCCGGGCATGACGTTTCATTTCATGCCCGCGCTCTGGCTGGATGACGGCGGGCTCGAAATTACAGAGCCGATCCTGATCACCGACACGGGCTATGAATGTTTCTGCACGACCCCCCGCGCGCTGGTGGTGAAAGCATGAGCATCACAGGCACGATGCCGTTGGATGCGCAGGGCGTGCATCATGGTTTCTTCAAACTGCCCTATAGCCGCGATGACAGTGCATGGGGGTCGGTGATGATCCCCGTCACTGTCATCGCGAACGGGGACGGGCCGACCGCGCTCTTGACCGGGGCCAATCACGGTGACGAATACGAAGGCCCGGTCGCGTTGCAGGAACTTGCCGTGACCCTGCGGGCAGAAGAAATCACAGGCCGCGTCATCATCCTGCCGATGATGAACCTGCCCGCCTTTGCCGAAGGCAGCCGCTGTTCGCCCATCGATGGCGCGAATATGAACCGCAGCTTTCCGGGGCGCGCAGATGGCACCGTGACGCAGAAAATCTGCCATTACATCGCAGCAGAACTCGTGCCTTTGGCCGATATCGTGCTGGATTTCCATTCCGGCGGGCGCACGCTGGATTTCCTGCCCTTTGCCGCCGCACATATCCTTGACGACAAGGCGCAAGAAGCCGCCTGCATCGCCGCGATGCAGGCCTTCAACGCGCCCTATTCGGTCCGGATGCTGGAAATCGACGCAGCCGGCATGTTTGATACCGAGGTGGAAAATCAGGGCAAGACCTTTGTCACAACCGAACTGGGCGGCGCGGGAACCGCCACGGCGCGCAGCGTCGGAATTGCGCGCAAAGGCATCCGCAATCTGCTGATCCATGCGGGAATACTGGCGGGTGATGTGCAGAAAGAACCGACCATCCAGCTTGATATGCCCGACGACAGGTGTTTCGTGTTTTCACAGCATGCCGGGCTGATCGATTATCTGGTCGATCTTGGCGATATGGTCAAAGCTGGCCAGGCCATCGCCCGCATCTGGCCCGCAGACAGGACCGGCGTGCCCGCCATCACCTACCACGCCCTGCGCGATGGCATCCTGACGGCGCGGCATGTGCCAGGGCTGGTCAAGATCGGTGACTTTGTTGCGCTGGTGGCCGAGGTCATCAGCGAAACGCCCGCCAGTAAATGAAACGGCCCCCCTGACCGAAATCAGGGAGGCCGCCACTTTTCACCATGCTACTGGTTGAAAACTCATCAACATTTTACTGGTTGGACACCTTTTCTCGTTCACTGGTTAACAAACCGTAAACTTACATAGCAGGTGTCAGTACCGCATCGATGACATGGATCACGCCATTGGACTGCACGACGTCAGCGATGGTGACGGTCGCAACTGTGCCGTTCTCGTCGGTCAACTGGATCATGTCGTCGGTCATGGTGGCCTGCAACACGCAGCCGCCCAGTGTTTCCACCGGATAAGTGCCATCGGCATCCATAATCATGCCGGCAATCGCATCGGACATCACGCTGGCACCGACCACGTGGCAGGTCAGGATTGTCGTCAACTGGTCAACGTTTTCGGGCAGCAACAGCGATTCAACGGTGCCTTCGGGCAGCGCGGCGAACGCGTCATTGACCGGGGCGAAAACGGTGAACGGGCCTTCGGACTGCAGCGTTTCGACCAGACCGGCAGCCTGCACAGCGGCGACCAGCGTGGTGTGATCGGCAGAATTCACGGCGTTTTCTACGATGTTCCGTTCGACCAGCATCGGCGCGCCGCCAACCATCGGGTTTTCTGCGAAAGCAGTGGAAGCAGCGACAGAAAGCGTCAAAGCGGCGATTGTGGATTTCAACATAGTCATGGGATGGTTCCTTGTCTGGTGAACCGGGTCTCTACCCGGCGATACAAAGAACCACGCTGCCCCTGCGGAATTAGTTTCAGCGAAAGCGATGTTTATCAAAAATTAAGAAAAAATCGTATCATGCGGATGTGATCAACCTCACAGGCGGCGCGGTCACAGAACCTTCCCCGCGGGGAAGGTATCTTCATGTTGCAGGAAATACTCTTGCGCGGCGCGCTTCATGTTGCGCAGCCACGCGAAAGGCGTCAAATCGAAACGACAGCACCCACCGCCAGCACGTCGCCGGTTGGCACACCGATGGGCGAACCGCCCAATGGTTCGTCACTGATCGCCAATGTCCCACCGGAAATCGCAGGGGCAAGCGTGTCGGGCAGCATGATTTCGGTTTGTGCATCATCAGGCAGCACGCCCAGCGACACCGGCGTATCCGCGCCTTCGGCGATCAGCCATAATTCCAGCACGCGCCCTTCGGCGGCGGCACCGGCCTGTCGGTCGATCCGCAACAATCCGGTTTCCGGCGCATAACTGGCCAGAACGACAAGGCTGGCATCTTCGGCGGCGATCTGGGCTGTCAGGCTCGGGGTGAAGGGAGCCGGGGCATCGTCCTGCGGCAGCATCACCAGCACGACAACGGCCAGCGCTGCGGCAAAACCGGACCCGACCAGCACGCGCCACAAAGACCAAGATTGTTTCGGTGCCGACGGGAACAGAACCGCCTCGACCCGGGCCTTGACGGATGCGGGCGGGGTTTGCGGGGCAAAGTCGTCGGCCAGCGGGATCAACTGCGCGTTCCATTCCGTGACCAAGGCGCGCAAGGCCGGTTCTGCGTCCAGCCGCGCCTCGAACGCACGACGTTCGGCTGCATCCATCAGATGCAGCGCATATTCACCGGCAAGGGTGATATCGTCGTTATGATCGTCGGCGGCTGTCATCAGCTCAGGCAATCTTTCAGTTTGATCAGGCTGCGGCGCAACCATGTTCGCATCGTGTTCAGCGGCACCTCGAAGCGCGTCGCCAGTTCGTCGTAACTATAGCCGTCAAGGTAAGCACCCCGCACGGCATCGGCCCGGTCAGCAGGCAATTCACCCAAGCATCCATCAAGCCGTGATCTTTCGGATGCAGCCACCGCCGCCGCCTCTGGCGTGGGGCCTGGATCCTTCAGGTCATGCACCTCATCGATATCGACATTCCCGCCCTTGCGGGCGCGCAGTCTGTCGATGGCGAGATTGCGAGTCAGCGTAATTAACCAGGTCATGGGGCTGTAACCGTTGACGGCATAATTGCCGGCTTTTTGCCAGATCCTGACAAATGCATCCTGCAGCGCGTCTTCGGCTTCGGCCCTATCATTCAAGATACGCAGGCACACGCCAAATAGTTTCGCCGAGGTCGCGTCATAAAGTGCGGAAAAGGCGGCCCTGTCGCCCAGCCCAACCCGCAGGATCATGTTTTCAACGTCTTCACGGGTTGTCATACAGAGGTTTTGTCATCACTGCACCTGTTTGGCAAACGGAATGTGGCACTGCGACATGGCGTCGCTGTGGTATGATGTTGTGCAAACGGCGCACATCACGCATGGATAGCCTATGACGCAGATCGAAATCACAGCAGATTGGGAATATATCGCCGACCGCGTCATGGGCGGTGTCTCTGCAGGGCAGATGACGCAGGAAATGGTGCAGGGCCGCATGGCGACGCGTTTGTGCGGCGATGTATCGCTGGAAAACAACGGCGGCTTTGTGCAGATCGCCAGTGATCTGCCGGATATCGATGCAAGCGGCTGGGACGGGATCATGCTGGATCTCTGCGGCAACGGTGAAAGCTATGACATCAGGCTGCGCACCGATCAGTTGACACGGCCATGGCAATCATTTCGTGCGGATTTCACCGCGCGGCCCGACTGGCAAAGCCTGACATTCCCCTTTGCGGATTTCACGCCCCAAAAGCACGACATCCCCTTTGACCCGGCCGCCCTGCGGCGGGTGGGTATTCTGGCGATTGGCCGGGCCTTTGTGGCAGATGTGGCGGTTGCGGGCCTGCGGCTTTACCGCGACTGACATGTATCGCATATGGATGTTCAGGTTTCTTGTTTACCTGCTTGCCGTCGCAAATCCGGCCCACCTCGATTGCCGCGCTGCAACCGCTCCTTGATCGCTGTTTATCTGCATCGCGCCTTGCAAACGATCTGCTTTGCGACGGAAGATGCGCGCGAAGGAGGGGCTGCTTTTGCCGATAGGCGCAGCTTGGCATTTAAGAATGCCCGGACGTTTTCATGCTGTTTTTGGGGACCTTGTTCGCGCCAACCGAAGACCGCGATGTTGCGGGGTAGGGATTCAACCATAAAACCGGTGATATGGTGACGATCTCGAATCCTGCCTTAGGGGCGTTGGTCGATACGGTGCGCTATGCCCCCGATTGTGCGCTATGGACATTCGGCGCGGGGGCCTTGATGAAAACCTTGCGGCTCGTGGCCTGCTTTGAAGGGGGAATCGCCATGTTCATTGACACGCATCTGCATCTGATCGCGCGCGACCGGATATCCTACCCTTGGCTGCAGAATGTCCCCGCGCTGGATCGCGACTGGACGTTTGAGGCCTATGAAACGGTCGCCCGCCGGATCGGGATCACCGGCGCGCTGCATATGGAATGCGATTGCGCGGCGCAAGACATCGCGGCTGAGAACCGTTTTGTCGCGCAAATGATGATGCGCGACGATAGTCTGCTGATCGGGGGCATCTCTGCCGCCCGGCCAGAGGATGAAGGGTTCGCGCCTTTTCTTGACCGCTGTGATGCCGCGCAGATCAAAGGGTTCCGCCGGGTGTTGCATGTCATGCCGGATGATCTGTCGCGCGATGATGCATTCCGCGCCAATATCCGCCTGATCGGGGGCAGGGGGCTGCCCTTCGATATCTGCGTCGCCGCGCGCCAGTTGGATATCGCGGCGGAACTGGTTGATGCCTGCGACAACACGACGTTTGTGCTGGATCATTGCGGCGTGCCGGATATCGCGGGCGGCGGTTATGCGGATTGGTCTAGCAGAATTGCGGATCTGGCCCGGCGTCCGCATGTGAATGCGAAAATTTCCGGGGTCAGCGCCTATGCCGGACCGGACTGGACCCTTGATCACCTGCGCCCTTATGTCGAACATATCATCGACAGTTTCGGCTGGGACCGGGTTGTCTGGGGCTCTGACAGCCCGGTCTGCACGTTGCATGCATCCCTGGAACAATGGATGGCCGCGACACAGGCGCTGATCGCCGGTGCCTCGGTCACGGAACGGGGCAAGCTGGCCGCGGGGAACGCCCGCCGGATCTGGGATCTGGCGCGGGACTAGCCGCGCCCGGCGACCTTTGCCTGATAGCTTTCCAGAGTTGCGAGCAGATGCGTCCCTGTCGGCACATCGGCACGGGCACAATGCTCCGCCCAGACGGCCGCAAAGGGCAGGTCGCGCGCTTCTTCGCTCAGTACCAGCCGTCCGGTGAAATCGAGCATTTCCTCCATCGCCTTTAACTGCGTCTGCGGCAGCAAAAACGCGCGCAGCAGCGCCTTTTGCATATTACGCACGCCGATCACCCAGGCGGCGGTCCGGCTGATCGTCGCATCAAAGAAATCCAGCCCGATCCGCGTGCGTGGCAGAAGGTCGGCAAAGACCAGTTCCTGCGCCATCGCCAACAGATCGTCGTTCAGCAGGATCACATGGTCGCTGTCCCAGCGCACCGGGCGCGAGACATGCAGCAGGATATCCTCGACCGACAGGGCGACGGATGACAGTTTGTCGGCCACGCTTTCGGTCGGGTGGAAATGGCCCATATCCAGACACAGCGCCGTGCCCTTGCGGATCGCATAGCCGAGATAGAATTCATGGCTGCCGACGGTCATGGATTCCACGCCGATGCCGAAGAGTTTGGATTCCACGGCGTCGATCAGTTCACTTTTCGGCAGCTTGTCGGCCATTATCGCATCGAGCGATGCTTCCAGCCTGCGGCGTGCGGCCATCCGGTCGACTGGCGTATCCTTGGACCCGTCCGGCACCCAGATGTTATTCACTGCGGCAGAGCCAAGTTCCCGGCCCATCGTTGCTGCAATCTCGCGGCAGCGTTTGCCATGTTCGATCCAGAAATCGCGTACACCAGCATCGGGGTGCGACAGGGTCAGATTGTCGTCGGCCTTTGCATGGGCGAAAAAGGTCGGGTTGAAATCCAGCCCCAACCCGTTGTCTTTGGCCCAGTCAACCCAAGGCGTGAAATGGTGGTATGCGATCGCATCGCGGTCGGGGTTTTCATCACTGTCGAGATAGCAGGCATGCAGGTTCAACCGGTGTTTGCCGGGGATCTGCGCAAAGGCGAAATCCAGATCGGCGCGCAATTCATCAGGATTGCGCGCGCGGCCCGGATGATTGCCTGTGGCCTGAATGCCGCCGCCCGATGTGCCGGTTTTCGTTTCAAACCCCGCCACATCATCGCCCTGCCAGCAATGGACAGAGATCGGCACGGTGGTGAGCGCGGCCAAGGCCGCCTCGGTATCCACGCCCCAATCGGCAAATTGCGCGCGGGCGGAATCATAGCTGTTGGTCATCATCGTCCCCTTAGCGCGTGAACGCTTCTTTATTGCCGGCATCGACGTTCAGGATATTGCCGGTCGATTTGGCCGACAGGTCTGAGGCGAGGAAATAGACGCCTTCGGCGATATCTTCTGGCAGGACCGACCGTTTCAGCAAGGATCGTTGGCGATACATTTCCTCCAGCCCGTCCTTGTCTGTCTGATAAGTGCTGGCGCGCTGGTCGAGCCATTCGCCGGACCAGATTTTCGACCCGCGCAGCACAGCGTCGGGGTTGACGGTATTGACGCGGATACCGGCATCGGCACCTTCCAGCGCCAGACAGCGCGCAAGGTGGATTTCTGCGGCCTTGGCGGTGCAATAGGCGCTGGCGTTGGGGCTGGCGGCCAGCCCGTTCTTGGACGCGACAAAGACCACTGATCCGCCGATCCCTTGCGTGCGCAGCAGTTTGAACGCCTCGCGGCTGACAAGGAAATAGCCGGTGGACAGGATATCCATGTTCTTGTTCCACAGCGCGAGGCTGGTTTCCTCGACCGGCGCGGATGACGCAATACCGGCGTTGGAGACAAGGATATCCACCCCGCCGAATTCCAGCGCCGCTTTTGTATAGGCGGCAATCACCTGTGTTTCATCTGTCACATCCATCGCCACGGCGCGCACGACATCGCCGCCAAAGGCTTTGGCCATGCCTGCAGCGACATCATCGACCGCCGCGCCGTCAATATCGGCGAGCATGACGCAGGCACCTTCGCGCAGCAGCCGTTCGGCGGTGGCCGATCCGATGCCGCCCGCGCCGCCGGTGACCAGTGCGATCCGGCCAGCCAGTGATTTCGGCTTGGGCATGCGTTGCAGTTTCGCCTCTTCCAGCAGCCAGTATTCGATGTCAAAGGCTTCCTGTTCGGGCAGGCCCTGATAGGTGGACACGGCAGAGGCGCCGCGCATCACGTTGATCGCATTGACGTAGAATTCACCAGAAATCCGCGCTGTCGCCTTGTCCAGCGCAAAGGTGATCATGCCGACACCGGGGATCAGATAAACAACTGCATTTGGGTCGCGCAGGGCGGGGCTGTCGTTGTGTTTGCAGCGGTCGTAATAGGCGGCGTAATCGGCGCGGTATTGTTCAATCGCCGGTGCGAGGCTGTCCCGCGTTGCGGCAATGTCGGGCTTGGCAGGATCAAAATCCACGACCAGCGGGCGGATTTTGGTGCGCAGGAAATGGTCCGGGCAGGAGGTGCCCATCGGGGCCAGTTCGTCCAGCATCTGCGAGCTGACGAATTCCAGCACTGCCGCACTGTCATCAAAATGCCCGACCTTGTGACGATCGCCCGAGATCAGGCCACGGATCACCGGCATCAGTTCTGCCGCGATGGCGCGGCGATCTTCGGCGGGCAGGTCGGTATGTTTCGCGCCGCCAAAGGCGGGCTTGCCTGCGGAATTTTCGGCCAGCCAATCGGCGGCCTTGTTGATGATTTCCAGCGTGGTGAGGTAACATTCCTTGGCATCATCCGCCCAGGTGAACAGGCCGTGGCTTTCCAGCACGGCACCGCGCATCTGCGGATTTTCAGTGGCGAGCTTTTCCAGCCACAGCCCCAGTTCATAGCCGGGCTTTTTCCAGGGCAGCCAGCCAATGTCATTGCCGAACACTTCCTGTGTCAGTTCGCGTGAATTGACCGAGGCGGCGATGGCGATGATCGCATCGGAATGGACGTGATCGACATGTTTGCGTGGGACATAGGCATGCAAGGGCGTGTCGATGCTGGCCGCGCGCGGGTTCAGGTTGAAGGTGCAATGCGGCAGATACCCGACCATTTCATCCTCATGGTCCAGACCGCGATACATGCCTTTCAGCGCGTGCAGTTTATCCATGTAAAGCGTTGAAAACCCATCCATCTTGATGGAGCCAATATCGCCGCCGGAGCCTTTGACCCACAACACCTCGACCATGTCGCCGGTCAGGGGATCGCGTTCCATCACCTTGGCGCTGGTATTGCCGCCGCCGTAATTCGTCACCCGCTTGTCAGAACCGAGCAGGTTCGAGCGATAAAGCAGTTTTTCCGACTCGCTCATGCCAGCCGCCTGCGCGTCATCCCACAGGTTTTTCAAATGGTTGTCGGGTGCTGTCATGGTATCCTCCTCTGACGGTTGAATGGAAATTGCGCTGGTTTGCTCGTGAAAGTCAATCAATAACGATCATGTTCAATCATGCTGCACTGCAGAAATGCAAATTATGACTGAAAATGATTGACAATGACTGTTTTGAGTGGAAACTGAACGGCAGGGGAGAATGCGATGCACGAAAGCGAACGCCACAGGATCATCTTGTCATCCATCGAAGGTAGGCCCGTCGTGACGGTTGCTGATCTGGTGACACTGACCGGGGCGAGCGAGGCCACCATTCGCCGCGATATCGCCGCACTTCATCTGCAAAAGAAACTGCGCCGGGTGCGCGGTGGGGCGGAATCGGTGTCGCCCACGCAATTCGTCAGCATCAACGCCCGCCCGTTCAGCTTGAATGAAACCATCCGTCTGGCGGAAAAGCGCGCGATTGCCCGTGCCGCGGTCGATCTGTGCAAGGATGGCGAGGCGATCATCATCAACGGCGGCACCACGACGTTCCAGATGGTACATCCGCTGACGGCGCGCCGTTTGCAGGTCTTTACCAACAGCTTTCCCATCGCGGAACATCTGCTGAAACATTCCCGCAATACGGTGTTGCTGCCTGCCGGTGCGATTTACCGCGAACAGAACATCATCCTGTCGCCTTTTGATGAGGACGGCAGCCGCAATTTCTATGCCAGCCGCATGTTCATGGGCTGTCGCGGGCTTGGCGCGCTGGGGCTGATGGAAGGCGATCCGATGCTGGTGCAGGCCGAACAAAAGCTGATCAATCAAGCCGATGAACTTGTGGTTCTGGCCGATAGTACGAAATTTTCCGCCCGTTCCAGCCTGCTGCTCTGCGCGCTGTCGCGAATCCATACAGTCATCACGGACGAGGGGATCACCGACCGCGATGCCGCCATGCTGGACGCGGCGGATATTAAGCTGATCGTGGCGCGCACAGGCGCCGCTGACAGAACGGAGGACCGGGCAGGCGACGCCTGACGGTTATTTTTGAAAGGGAGGACGAAACAATGTCAATTATGAAGAAAACGCTGGCCACGGCTGCCATGGCATCGCTGATGCTGGCGCAACCTGCGGCGGCCGAAAACGTGCGGATCGCACTGGTGGTCAAGGCGCTGGGGATCGGCTTTTTCGAAGCCGCCAATGAAGGTGCCGAAGAAGCTGCAGCCGAGCTGGGTGATGTCGAAATCATCTACACCGGCCCGACCAGCACCACCGCCGAGGGCCAGATTGAGGTGATCAACGCCCTGATTGCGCAAGGCGTCGACGCCATCGCGATTTCGGCCAATGACCCTGACGCCGTGGCCCCCGCGCTGCGCCGTGCGATGGACCGTGGCATCACGGTGATTTCCTGGGACAGCGGTGTCGCCCCTGAAGGGCGTCAGATGCATCTAAACCCGTCATCGCCCGAACTGATCGGCAATACGATCATCCGTCTGGCCGCCGATCACCTGCCTGACGGTGGTGATGTGGCGATCCTGTCGGCGACATCGACATCGACGAACCAGAACATCTGGATCGAGGAAGCGACGAAAGTGCTGCCTGACTACGAAGGCATCAACCTTGTTGCGACGGTGTATGGGGACGACCTCGCTGATAAATCCTATCGCGAAGCCCAGGGCCTGATGTCCACCTATCCTGATCTGCGTGCCATCATCGCGCCAACAACTGTGGGCATTCTGGCCGCATCGCAGGCTGTGGCTGATGCGGGCAAGATCGGTGAAGTGAATGTCACCGGTCTGGGTCTGCCATCGGAAATGGCGGGCGCGGTTGAATCCGGTGCCACGCTGAGCTTTGCGATCTGGAATCCGATTGATCTGGGTTATGCCGCCACGATGATCTCGTACAACCTGCTGAAGGGTGAAGCGACCGCCGAACCCGGTGCGTCCATTTCCATGGGCCGGATCGGTGAGGCTGTGCTGGACGACAACAACGAGGCAGCGATGGCTGACCCGTTCACCTATGACGCGTCGAACATCGACGAATTCAAGTCGATTTTCTAAGCGCTTTCGCCCCGGCAGGGCATGTCCTTGCCGGGGTCAACTTTTCCCAAAGGCCAGTCTGATGGAACCCATCCTGTCGCTTCGCGGCATCTGCAAGTCATTTCCGGGGGTCAAGGCGCTGCAAGACGTGCAGCTTGACCTGTATCCCGGTCAGGTCACCGCACTGATCGGTGAAAACGGCGCGGGCAAATCCACGATCGTCAAGGTGCTGACCGGCATCTACCAACCCGAAGAAGGCACGATCACGATGGATGGTCAGGACCTGCATTTCGCCAATGCGCAAGATGCGTCCAAGGCCGGTGTGACTGCGATCCATCAGGAAACGGTGTTGTTCGACGAATTATCGGTGGCCGAGAATATCTGGCTGGGCCATGCGCCGCGCAACCGGTTCGGGCTGATCGATCACCGCGCGATGCGAAAAGGTGCGCGGGAGCTTTTGGCGGGTATCGGATCGTCAATGGACCCTGATCTGCGTTTGGGCGATCTGGGCATCGCGTCGAAACATCTGGTGGCGATTGCGCGGGCCTTGTCCACTGATGCGCGGGTCGTCGTGCTGGATGAACCGACAGCGGCGCTGAGCCATAAAGAAATCCACGAACTTTACGATCTGGTCGAAACGCTGAAACGCCAGGGCAAAGCGATCCTGTTCATCAGCCACAAGTTTGACGAAATCTTCCGCATCGCCGACCGTTACACCGTGTTCCGTGACGGGCAATTCGTCGGCGCGGGCGCGATGGCAGACATTACTGAAGGTCAGTTGGTGCAGATGATGGTCGGCCGCGCCGTGGATCAGATTTTCCCGACCCGCACCCCACATATCGGCGCGCCGGTGCTGACTGTCGCGGGCTATAACCACCCGACAGAATTTGCCGATATCCGCTTTACCTTGCATCAGGGCGAAATCCTTGGGTTCTACGGCCTTGTCGGCGCTGGCCGGTCCGAGGTGATGCAAGCCCTGTTCGGCATCACCACCCCGTCGAAAGGTGCCGTGCGGATTGACGATCAGGTCCGCGTGATCCGGTCCACCCATGACGCGATTTCCGCCGGCATCGTCTATGTGCCCGAAGATCGCGGGCGGCAGGGGGCGATCCGCGGTTTGCCGATCTTTCAGAACGTTACCCTGCCATCGCTGTCGCGCACCGGGCGGGGTGGGTTCCTGCGGCTCGCCGAGGAATTCAAGCTCGCCCGCGATTATACCCGCAAGCTTGATCTGCGCGCTGCCAGTCTGGATCAGGAACTGGGGCTTTTGTCGGGGGGGAACCAGCAAAAGGTGGTGATCGCCAAATGGCTGGCCACCAAGCCCCGCGTGATCATTCTGGATGAGCCGACCAAGGGCATTGATATCGGGTCCAAGGCGGCGGTGCATGAATTCATGGCCGAACTGGCCGCCGAAGGGTTGGCGGTGATCATGGTAAGTTCCGAAATCCCCGAGGTGCTGGGCATGTCCGACCGTGTGATCGTGATGCGTGAAGGCCGGATCGTGGATGAAGTCACAGGCGATGCGATGACCCCCGAACGGTTGGTCCGCGCCGCCGCAGGGATAGCAGAGGCCGCATGAATATTCTCAAGAACCGCGATGTTTTGCTTGCTTTTGCCATTGTGCTGCTGATCGGCGGGGTGGCGATGCGTTTTCCCGCGTTTGTACGGCCCGGCAATCTGGTCAATGTGTTCAATGACACATCGCCGCTGATCCTGCTGGCGATTGGTCAGATGATCGTGATCCTGACCAAGTGCATCGACCTATCGGTTGCCGCCAATCTCGCACTTTGCGGCATGGCGGCGGCGCTGCTGAACGGAATGGGCCTGCCGCTGCCGCTGATTCTGATCGCCGTGGTGCTGATGGGCGGTGCCCTTGGCGCGGTCAACGGGCTGTTGGTCTGGAAACTGGGCATCCCTTCTATCGTAGTGACCTTGGGCACGATGACGATCTTTCGCGGCTCGATCTTTCTGATGACCGGCGGCGCGTGGGTCAATGCCCATCAGATGAGCGCTGCATTCAAGGCGCTGCCCCGCACGATGCTGCTGGGCCTGCCGGTGATGAGCTGGGTTGCGTTGCTGGCTATCGCTTTGTTCTTTGTCGTCCTGACCCGCACGCCGTTGGGCCGGTCTTTCTATGCTGTCGGCGGTAATCCGCATGCGGCGGTTTATACCGGCATCGATGTCGGGCGGACGCAATGCATTGCGTTCATCATCTCTGGTGCTTTGGCGGGGCTGACGGGCTATCTTTGGGTGGCGCGCTATGCAGTCGCGTTTGTCGATGTAGCCGCCGGGTTTTAACTGCAGGTCGTGGCGGCGTGCGTAATCGGCGGGATCGCCATCGCGGGCGGGGCGGGCAGTGTCATCGGCGCTGTGCTGGGGGCGCTGTTTCTGGGCGTCATCAATAACGCGCTGCCGGTCATTGGCATTTCGCCCTTCTGGCAGATGGCGATTTCCGGCAGCGCCATCGTGATTGCCGTCGCGCTGAACGCCACCCAGAACCGCCCCAAAGGCCGCATCATCCTCAAAGAGGTAGAGCCCACATGACCCACCAAACACACACCGCCCGCGCTATCCCTGACCGGCTGCAATCGCCTGCCGCGCGCGCCTTGCGGTCCTGGGAGTCGATCCTTGTCGCGGTGGCGATTGCGATCTTTGTGACCAATTCCTTTACCTCGCCCTATTTTCTGAATGCCTGGAACCTGTCGGACGCGACTTTCAACTTTACCGAAAAGGCGATGATCGCGCTGGCCATGGCGCTGCTGATCATCTCGGGCGAGATTGATTTGTCCGTCGCGTCGATCATCGCGCTGGCCTCAACCGCGATGGGCGTGGCGATGCAGGCAGGGGCCGGCGTGCCGGTTCTGGTGCTGGTGGGGTTGGGCACCGGGCTGCTTTGCGGGGCGTTCAACGGCATTCTGGTCGCGGGGATGGGGTTGCCATCCATCGTCGTGACCATCGGCACAATGAGCCTGTTTCGCGGCATCGCCTATATCGTGCTGGGGGATCAAGCGTTCACCGGCTATCCGCCGGGCTTTGCCTATTTCGGACAGGGCTATGTCTGGTGGGTGTTCAGTTTCGAGCTGGTTTTGTTCACTGTCCTTGCTGTGATCTATTGGGTGCTGTTACACCGCAGCAGCTTTGGCCGGGCAGTCTATGCGATCGGCAACAACGCCACGGCGGCGCAGTTTTCAGGTATCCGCGTGGCGCGGGTGAAGTTCATTCTGTTCCTGATGACCGGGCTGATGTCCGGCGTTGCCGCTGTTTGTCTCACCTCGCGGCTGGGATCGACGCGGCCATCCATCGCCATGGGGTTCGAGCTGGAGGTGGTGACCATGGTCGTGCTTGGCGGGGTGAATATCCTTGGCGGATCGGGCAGCATTCCGGGCGTCGTGCTGGCGGCGCTGATCATGGGCATGGTCACCTTCGGCTTTGGCCTGCTGAATGTGCCGGGGATCGTGATGAGCATCTTCTTAGGCGTTCTGCTGATCAGTGTCATCGCCCTGCCACGTTTGTTCGGGAAAAGATGAATGGAAAAATACGCATTCAAGATGCAGCTTAACCCGGGGATGGAAGACGAATACAGACGTCGCCATGATGCAATCTGGCCGGAACTGGTCGATCTGTTGCATCAAGCGGGGGTCAGCGATTATTCGATCCATCTGGACCGCGACACCCACACCCTGTTCGGGGTTCTTTGGCGGTGTGATGATCACGGGATGGATGCGCTGCCCGATCATCCGGTGATGCAACGCTGGTGGGCGCATATGGCGGATATCATGCAGACCGGCGCCGGGAACGAACCCGTTGCGACACCGCTTGCGCCCATGTTCCATATGCCATGAAACGGATCGCGGTCATTGATGTCGGCAAGACCAATGCCAAACTGGCACTAGTCGAGGAAGGTTCACTACGCGAGATCAGCGTCGTCACCCGCCCCAACAAGGTGCTGCCCGGCCCCCCCTGGCCGCATTTCGATCTGGACGGGCATTGGGATTTTTTTCTGCGCCATCTGGCGGAATTTCACACGCAATGGGGCGTCGATGCGATTTCGGTAACCACGCATGGTGCGGCGGCGGTGTTGCTGGATCAGGCGGGCAATCTGGCGGCACCGATGCTGGATTATGAACATGACGGCCCCGATGATCTGGCTGCTGCATATGATGCCCTGCGCCCGGATTTTGCGCAGACCGGATCGCCGCGTCTGCCCAGGGGGCTGAACCTTGGCGCGCAACTGCACTGGATGTTTGGGGCAGATCCTGATCTGCGCGACCGCGTGGCCCATGTGCTGACCTACCCGCAATACTGGGGCTGGCGACTCACCGGGCAGATGGCGTGTGATGTCTCGTCTTTGGGCTGCCACACGGATCTTTGGGCGCCTTCGGCGGCGCAGTTTTCGCCGCTGGTGGCGCGATTGGGGCTGACGGGCAAGATGGGCGCACCCCGCAGGCCGGACGGGCAATTGGGCACCCTTTTGCCTGCCGTCACCACCATGACCGGGCTGTCGGTGCAGACCCCTGTCAGCGTGGGAATCCACGATTCCAACGCGTCGCTTTATCCGCATCTGCTGGGGCGGGCAGAGCCTTTCTCGGTCGTCTCAACCGGCACCTGGGTGATCTGCATGGCGATTGGCGGTGATCCGGTCGCCCCCGATCCGATGCGTGACGTGTTGGTCAACGTCAACGCGCGCGGGGATGCGGTGCCATCGGCGCGTTTCATGGGCGGGCGGGAATTCGAGCTGATCAGCCAGGGCGACAACGCCGCGCCCGATGCCGCCGACCGCGATGTCGTGCTGGCGCGGGACCTGATGCTGTTGCCTGCGGTCGAACCCGGCTCTGGCCCATTTCAGGGGCAGGTGGCACGCTGGACCGCTGACCCCGAAACACGGGGGGAGCGGGCGCTTGCGCTGTCATGGTATCTGGCGCTGATGACGCGCAGCTGTCTGGACCTGACCGGCGCGCGTGGGCCGGTGATCGTTGAAGGCCCCTTTGCGCGCAACGGCGACTATCTGGACATGTTGTGCGCCTTGTCGCCCGGCGGGGTCGAGACGGCAGAATCAGCCACAGGCACCTCGGCAGGCGCTGCGCTGTTGTGCCTCGACGCTGCGACGCCGCCCGCGACGAGCGCTGTTCCCGCTCCCCAGAGCCCCCAGGCGCTTGCGGATTATGCCGCAAGGTGGCGACGCCTGACGGTGTAAGCGCATAAGGACTGCGGGCTTCACTTTGCCCGCCGGTGCGCGTAATGTTCACGCGCGGTTTTGCCGGAAAAGCGCAACAGCGAAAAGCCCTATGGCCGCAGCCCCGATGGAGTATCATTCTTGCCAACACAACGCGACGTTCTGGGCCAGACGATTGCGATGAAGCTGGAAGCAGCGATCATCGCCGGCGAACTAGAGGCTGGGACCCGCCTTGATGAAATGTCACTGGCCGAGCGTTACGCGGTATCGCGCACACCCGTACGCGAGGCGTTGCAGATCCTCGTGTCGCGCGCGCTGGTCACGCGCATCCCGTTTCGCGGCACGGTGGTCAGCGAAATCACCCGCGACCGGATCAATGAATTGTTCGAAGCCATGGGCGAGATCGAGGCGCTTTGCGGACGTTTCGCCGCTGAACGCATGCGCATCGAAGAACGCGCCCGGCTGGAAACCCTGCACGAAAAGATGGGCCAGATCGCGGCCGCAAAGGATGTCGCAGCCTATGAACAGGCCAATACCGAATTTCACCAGCTGATCTATGAAGGCGCGCGCAACAGCGAATTTCACGCCATGGCCGAAGCGATGCGTCTGAAACTCGCCCCGTTCCGGCGACGGCAGCTTGCCGATCAGACCCGGATCGCCCGGTCGCACCGCGAACATGCCCAAATTGTGGAGGCTCTGATGCAGCGCAACGGCCCTGCCGCTGACAAGGCGCTGCGCCGCCACCTGATCTCTGCCGCGAAGGCGATGCTGCTGCATTGGCCGGATGACAACCCTGCCAGCCAAAAGCGGACCGCAGCATTCTTGTCGACGTGACCAGCAGGAAGACGGCGAAACCGTTTGATCCGGACCGGATTCGACGCATGGGCGATGCGCGCGCCCAAAGGCGCGCCGGCGACCGACAAGCGCAGTATCAAGGCGACTGACGCAAGATCGACATAGCCCGGCCTTGTTCGGATCAGGCCCAGAGCCCGTGCGGCAGCACAAAGGTCGCCCCATCGGGCGGTATCTGGTTTGCAGCGATCGGACAGCCATAGGCGGTGGCGAGTGCCGAGCCGCCGATCACTTGCACAGGCGCGCCTGCATCCAGCAACTTGCCGTCATGGATCAGCCAGACATCATCGGCCACCATCGCTGCAAGGTTCAGGTCATGCAGCACCATCACCACCCCGCCACCAGCATCAGCAAAACGGCGCAGCACCCGCATCACCCCGATCTGATGAGCGATATCAAGGCTCGCCACCGGTTCATCCAGAAACAGCCAGCGCGCCATCCCGTTCTGCACGGGGTCCCAGACCTGCACCCGCACGCGGGCCAGTTGCACGCGGGCCTGCTGTCCGCCGGACAGTTCCTGATAATAGCGACCGGAAAACCCGGTCAGGTCCACCTCTGCCAGCGCGCGCGTGATCAGATCGGTCCGGTCGGCCTGGGTGCCGCTGGTCAGGCCAAGGCGCACGACCTCGGCGACGGTGAAGGGGAAGGCCAAGGTCGCCGCCTGTGGCAGCACCCCGCGCCGTGCGGCCAGTTCCCATGGCTTGAGTTGCGCAAGGTCATGGTCATCAATCGCGATCCGGCCCTGATAGCCGACATCGCCCGAAATCGCGCGCAGCAGCGTGGTCTTGCCCGACCCGTTCGGCCCGATCACAGCAATGATGCGTCCGGGTGCCGCACTGGCGTTGATCCCGTGCAGAACCTTGGCGCGGCCAAGGGAAACTTGCAGGTTGCGGATGCTCAGCATCACATATCCACCAAGCCGCGCCGCCGCAGCAGAATCCACAGGAACACCGGCGCACCCAGCACGGCTGTGATGATCCCGATGGGCAATTCTGCAGGTGCGATGATGCTGCGCGCGATTAGATCGGCCAGCAGCAGCAAGGTTGCGCCAAGCAAGGCTGCGTTGACCAGCAGATAGCGGTGGTCCGGCCCGGTCGCCAGCCGCAGCAGATGCGGCACGACAATCCCGATGAACCCGATGCCCCCCGACACGGCGACTGCCGCGCCGGTGGCCGCGGCGACGGTCAGGATGGCGACATGCTTGACCCGCTGCACGGGCAGGCCGATGTGATGTGCCGCAGCTTCGCCCAGTGACAGACCGTTCAGCCCGCGCGCCAGAAAAGGTGCCGCCAGCAGCGCAAGCAGCATGACCGGCCCGGCGGCTGCGATCTTTGGCCATGATGCGCCGCCAAGAGAGCCAAGACCCCAGAAGGTCAGGTCGCGCAATTGCCGGTCATCGGCGATATAAACCAGAATGCCTGTCGCTGCCCCGGCCAATGCACCCAGCGCGATCCCCGCCAGCAGCATCGTTGCCGTCGAAGTGCGCCCCGCACGGGTGGACACGCGGTAAAGGACCAGCGTGGATAGCCAGCCGCCGACAAAAGCCGCCACCGGCACCATCTGCCAGCCCAGCGCCGCTGTGACCCAGGCTGGCGCCAACCCACCCAGCACAATCGCCAATACCGCGCCCAGCCCTGCACCCGCGCCGACGCCGACCAGCCCCGGATCGGCCAGCGGATTGCGGAACAATCCTTGCATCACGGCGCCGCCGACAGCCAGCGAGGCGCCCACCAATACGCCGGTCAGCATCCTTGGCAGGCGGATTTCCCATAGGATCAGACGGTCACGGTCGGGCAGGGTCTCGCCCGACCACCACGCCTGTGCCAGACTGCCCAGATGCACGCCCGATGCGCCATGCGACAGGCTGAGAATGCAGGTCAGCAGCAGCAGGCCAGCAAGGGCGTAGGCCACCAGCCTTGCGCGCGGGCTGCGGTCGCCGGGCAGGGCGGCGGTATAGTCCATGGCGACCATCAGCCGTCACGCTGCCCATTCAGGCGCTGAAACTGTGCGGTCAGGTCAAGTGCTGCGTCACCGGTGCGCGGGCCAAAGCCAAGCAGGTAAAGCCCGTCCATCATCACGACACGCCCCGCCGATCCGGCAGGCGTCAACCGCAGTGCCGGATGGTTGGTGACATCGCTCACCGATACTTCGTGGTCGCCGCCGCGATCCATCATCAGGATCAGGTCGGGGGCGGCGGCAATCGCGGCCTCGTCGGTCAGGGGTTTGTAACCGTCGAGGCCCGTCACCGCATTGACGCCGCCGGCCAGGGTGATCATCGCCTCGGCAGAGCTGCCCGCGCCGCCGACCAGCAAGCGTCCGCCCTGCATCGACAGGATGAACATCACGCGCGGGGCCTGTGGCAAGGCCGCACCTGTGGCGCGGGCCTCGTCCAGTTTGGCAGCGACGCTGGCTTGGAGCGCCTGCCCTGCTTCGGGCATATCAAGCGCTTCGGCCACGGCGGCGATCTTGGCGGTCACGCCGCCGGGGTCAAGCGCCTGTGGCACCATCACCAACGGAATACCGGTCCGGGTGAGAACATCGAGCACTTCGGGCGGGCCTGCGTCATGTTCCGCGATGATCATGTCGGGGTCCATCGCGACCAGATTTTCAGCGGATAAGGCGCGGACATAGCCGATGTCGGGCAAGGATGCGACCTCGGCCGGGTAGGTGGAGGTGGTGTCGCGCGCGATCAGGCGGTCGGCGGCCCCAAGGGCGTGGATGATTTCGGCGACTGATCCGCCCGCCGCGATGACGCGGCTGGGGCTTTCGGCATTGGCCGCCGGGGCGATGGCCAACGCTGCGGCCAGAATGGCGTGACGGATCATCACGCCGGCACCCCGGCTGCCAGGGTGTCGGCCAGTTGGTCCCAGCCTTTGGTCTCGGTCGCGGCCTCTGCGCGTTTGCCAAAGATTTGCAGGATCAACTGCCCGTCCTTGTCAAAAGCCTCGACCGAGATCGCGTCGCCGCGTTTGGTGGGTTTGCGCACCAGCCAGGCTTCGGCCACGTTGTCAGCGCGCAGATGCAGGTTGAACCGGGGGTCCAGCACGTTGAACCATGGCCCCATCGGTTCCAGCCGATGCACGGTGCCGGAATGGATCTGAATACAGCCCCGATTGCCGACAAAGACCATGATCTGCAGGCCCTGCGCGCCCGCCTGACGCAGCGCGTCTTCCACTGCCGTGACAGGCAATTGTGTGGCCCAGGGCGCGCCGATGGAACGGTTTGCGCCCAGACGGTCAAATTTCAGCCGGTTGGTCATCGGGACAAACTGATGGGTATCGGTCATCGCCGCCCAACTGCTGCGCAGTTCGTCCAGTTTTTCCTCGTTCACCTGAACGGGCGGGGGGATGAGGCGCGCGGCGAGGTCAAAGGCGGCGTCGTCGGCAATCGCCAGATCGGTGACCAGCGCGTCAAAGGCCGCGATATCCGATTCCGGCCCAAGATGGATTTTATGCACCGCATCGCCGGCGGCATCGAATATTTGCAGGCTCCGTCTGGTGCCATCGGCCCCGGCGCGTTCCACCGCGAACCCATGCACCCAGTGGCGCGGAAAGATCCGTAGGTCGATATCTGTGCCCAGTACCATCGAAGCATGGGTCCCGGCGTGAAACCCCGTATAGACGCCGCGCCGTTCATGAACGCAGTGATCGTTGCGGGTCAGCGCCATCACATCGCCCAATGCCTCGACCCGTGGCAGCAGTCGCGCCGGGTCCGCCACGATCCGGCGTACGCCGTTGCCAAGGTCAGCGGCAAGGATTTCCGCCTCGCGGATGCCCAGCACTTCGGCCAGATCGCGTTCACGCATCTTGGGTTTGTCGGCGCGCGCGGTTGCGATGGCTTCGGCGCTTTGGGGGGATAGAATCATGGGTGACCTCCGTTGAGCCTACCATGCGGGCAGGCGTGGAAGCGTTAGGTCCCGGATCTGGCGTTGCCTCAACGAGCATGGCTGGAAGATCTGACGCATACTTGACTATTTCTGTCAGGTTGCTTAGAGCGCTCTTCGTCGGGGGTCAAGTCCCTGCGATGCGCCAGCCGAACAGCCAGCCAAAATCAATAATAGTTGGATGGAGTGTTTGGAATGAAAATGCGTATGCGCCCGCGCGGGCTGGGGTTGACCTGCCTGCTGATGACGACAGCGATTCTATCGGCGGGGGCGGCGCATGCGCAGCAGGCCGAATTTGACGGAAGCACCTTTTTGGGGCGGCTGATCTTCGGCGCGGGCCAGCAGAAAGTGGCGATTGACACGCCGCAGGCAGTGTCCGTGCTGGATCAGGATGATATCGACCGCGAACAGGCGGCCAATGTAGGGCAGATCCTGCGTAACGTGCCGGGCGCGCAGACCGCAGGGGCGGACCGGCCGCTGGGCTTTGCCTTCAACATCCGCGGGATCGGGGCGACCGAACAATCCGCGTCAGAGGCACGTATCATCGTCAATGTGGACGGCGTACCGAAATTCTATGAGCAATACCGGCTGGGATCGTTCTTTTCCGACCCCGAACTTTACCGCCGGGTCGAGGTGTTGCGCGGGCCGGGATCGGCCACACTTTATGGATCTGGCGCTGTGGGCGGTGTGGTGAATTTCGAGACCAAGGACGCTGGTGATTTCATCCCCGCAGGTGGCAGCGGCGCGTTGCGGCTGAAATATGGCTATGACAGCAACGGCAACGGGCAACTGGGGTCACTGATCTATGCGGCACGGCCAACCGAGGGCGCAGAATTTCTGGCGGCCTTGGGTTATCGCACATCCGATGACTATCAAGATGGGGCGGGCAATGACGTGCGGGGCAGCGAATTCGAAGCGCCTTCCATGCTGCTCAAAGGCACATTTCAGTTGAACGACACGCAGACCCTGCGTTTGTCTGCGCAACGGTTTTCTTCGGACGCCGATAACGCGGCATTGGTGCAGACGTCCGCCGGTAATAACGCAATCGCGCCTGGGATGACGATCGACGATATCTTTGGCCGGGTTGATCGCACGGTGACCGACGACACTTTCAATGTGGAATGGGAACAGCAGGGTGGGGGCTTCTTCAATCCGCGCGTTCAATTGTCATATGCGGACACGACTGTCGAACAATCCAACGCCCGCAATCTTGCTGGCGTTCCGCAAAGCTGTTCACCGACCCCCAGCAATAACAACGTCTTCTGCGACGTGACCTATGCCTATCGCACCACGATGCTGAAGGCCGAAAACACGGCTGATTTCAGCGGCGCGGGTTGGAACAATTTCCTGACCTTCGGCCTGCAGGCCACGCATCAGGACCGGGTCGCCGACAGCGCTGGGCCGCTGGGCTTCCACCCAGAAGGGACTGACCGCAAGATTGGTGTCTATGCACAATCGGAATTCGTGATCGGTGACCGGCTGACCATCATCCCCGGCGCGCGGATCGATTTCGCTGAACGCGAGGCGGGCAGCGGCGTTCCCGGCGCGGAAAGGGTCACGGATAACGCGACGGCGCTGTCATTGGCGGCACTTTATGAGGTGACGGATGACCTTTCGGTCTTCGGCTCGGTCGCGCGGACAGAACGTCTGCCGACATTGGACGAGCTTTATTCCTATTCTGGGACCAAAGGCCCGGCACTGGATCTGGAAAAGGAAGAGGCGACCAATATCGAACTCGGCCTGACCTATAACCGGGACGGATTGTTCACAGCGGACGATAATCTGCAACTGAAACTGACCGCGTTCCGCAACCACATCGACGGATTGATCACCACCACGCCCGGCACTGACACTGTGTTCTTCCGCAACGTCGCCCGCGCCGAATTCGAAGGGGCCGAGATTGAGGCGGGTTATGAGGCGAACGATGTTTTTGGCCGTCTCGCCTTGTCCACCGTGCGTGCCACCGACCGTGATTTTGGCTACACGCTTTCCACAGCCCCGGCCGATACGGTCGCGTTAACACTGGGCGGGCGGTTGCCGGACCAAGGGCTGGAATTCGGCTGGCGCGGCACTTTCGTCGATGACATCACGACATCAAGCCGCAGCACAAACACGGGTGTGATCACCAGCACCAGCTATGATGCCTACACGACACAGGATGTGTTCGTGACATGGCGTCCGCAAACTGGCGCGCTGGACGGGTTCGATGTGCAGCTGGCAGTCGAAAACCTGTTCGACACCGATTACCGCAACAACCTGTCTTCTGATCAGGGACGCGGGCGGACCTTCAAGGTCGCTCTCGCACGGACCTTCTCATGGTAAGGTATCTGATCCTTGCCCTTGCCGTCGCAACATCTGCGGCGGCACAGGAGGACGGCGGCATCGCGCTGGATCTCAACCGGCTGGACCCGGTGCAGGATGCCTGCCGCCTGACCTTTGTCGCCGACAACAGCCTGGCGGATCTGTCGGCGCTGGCGCTGGAAACCGTGCTGTTTGACCGCGATGGCCGGGTTGCCGCGCTGACCCTTTTCGACTTTGGCGACTTGCCAGAAGGCGCGCGCCGGGTGCGCCAGTTTGATGTGGCTGGACAGGATTGCGCCGGGATCGCGCAGGTGCTGATCAATGGCGTGGCCAGCTGCGCCGGCGCGGAGCTGGAGGCCAGGGATTGTGCGCAAGCGTTGCGCGTGACCGGATCGGTCGAGGATGTAGAGGTACTGCAATGATTCATCTTTATCAGGCGCGCGACGCCATTCTGGGCTTTATCGACCTAGGCGGCTGGGTGGTCGGCGTGATCATCGCATTGTCCGTGCTGTCAGGCGCGGTCGTGCTGTGGAAACTGTGGCAATTCGCGGCAGCGGGCGTCGGACGGCACGCGCCGCTGATGGCTGCATTGGCTGCGTCGGACGCAGGCCAGAACGCCCGCGCGATTGCCATGGCTGAGGCGGCACAATCCCATCTGGGGTCGGTACTGACACTGGCGCTTCAGGCGAGCGATGCGCGCGAACGGCTTTATGTCTATGTCGAAGGGCGATTGGCCCGGTTGGAAGGCGGGTTCCGCCTGCTGGAGGTGGTCGCACAAACTGCGCCGTTGCTGGGCCTGTTCGGCACCGTTCTGGGCATGATTGACGCGTTTCGCGCGATGCAGGAGGCGGGCAATAGTGTCGATCCTTCCGTTCTTGCAGGGGGGATCTGGGTGGCGCTGATGACCACTGCAGCAGGGCTCGCGGTTGCCATGCCGCTGAGCGCGATCCTGTCCTGGTTCGAAGGTCGCATGGCCAGCGAGCGGCGAATGGCAGAAACGTTGATCGAAGGCGCATTGCGCCCCGGATTGGCCGCCCCGCGCAAAGAGCCTGCGCCCGAGGCTGGGCTTGCCCATGCTTAGGCAAGCAAGGCAACGCCGACGGCTTTCGATGACATCGCTGATCGATGTCATCTTTTTGCTGCTGTTGTTCTTCATGCTGTCGTCGACCTTTACCCGTTATGGCGATCTGCCGTTTCTGACAGCGACCGGGGGCACCACCGTGCCCGACGGGCCTGCCCCGGCCTTTCTGCGGGTACAGCCCGATGGTATCCGGCTGAATGTCACGGATGTGACCTTGACAGATTTGCCTGCCGCACTGGCCGCACTGGAAGCGACGCTGGTTCTGATTGTCGCCGCCGATGGCGTGACGGCCCAAGCGCTGGTGGATGTGCTGGTCACCGCGCAAAGCGTGCCGGGCGTCAGCCTGCGCCTGATCGGAGGCTGAACCGATGCGCCTTGCCCCCCCGCCCCGCAACAAGCCGGAACCGACGATCGCCCTGATCAACGTTGTCTTTCTGATGTTGGTTTTCTTTCTTGTGGCCGGTCAGATAGCCCGGCCCGCCGACCGCGAAATCACGCTGATCGACGCCAATCTGCCAGACGCCAATGTCCCGGATGATGCGCTTGTCCTGCGCGCTGATGGCGCCATGCTTTGGCATGGGGAGCCGACGACGGTTCCAGATTTCGCGACGGGGCAGGTGGATGGGCCCGACGGGCCAGCGCTGCGAATCTTGCCTGACCGCAATCTGGCCGCAAGGGATCTGATCGCTGTTGCGGTCGAGCTGCGCGCGATCACCGGGCGGGATATTAGGCTAATCACCCAACAGGGGGTGGAGCAATGATGCGCGCGCGCGCTTTTGCAGGTGGTGCGGTCGCGCTCGCCCTGTCGGGGGTCCTGCATGCGGCGGTTCTGCTGATTGCCGCACCAAAGGAAGAGCCGGTGCTGATCACAGGCGGCGGCACGGCGGATATCGCAGCCATTGGTGCCGCGTTCGAGGATTTCGTGGCGGGGGCGGCTCCCGTCACGCAGGCAGCGCAACCTGCTGTGCAGGTCCCCGCGACGCAGCCGACACTGAGCCTGCCAGCATCTGACGCCGCCGATCTGGCGGTCCCAGTGACAGCGCAGCCTTCCGTCGTGCCGACTGCGACGGTGCCGGTGACACAAACCGCAAGTTCCGTCGCGCCGCAGACAACCACCGCCATCGCCGAGGATACGGCGCCGGTTACCTCTGTCCGCCCCGTCGCGCGGCCCGACCGTGCGCCACAACAACGCGCGGCGCAAGCAGCACCTGCCCAGCCCGCGGGCAACGCCCAGACCCATGCCAATCGTGGCAGCGCGCAAGGTCAGCAAGGCGGACAGGCCGCCGCATCCGGCGAAGCCCCTGCACAGGATACCGCAGGCGGGCAGGCGGCAGCGGCAAATTATCCCGGTCAGGTCTTGCGCCAGATCACGCGGCAGCGCCGGCAAACGGCACCGTCACGCGGTACAGTCTTGGTCAGCTTTCAGATCGGGGGGGCGGGTACGCTCGTCAGTGTGGCAGTCGCGCGGTCATCGGGATCACCGGCGCTTGACCAGATGGCGATGGAACATATCCAGCGCTCGGCGCCGTTTCCGCCGCCTCCTGCGGGGGCGCAAACCGCTTTCAGCTTTGAATTCGTCGGAAGATCGTGACGGACCAGGCATTCGTGCTGCCTGGTCCTTTGTGCATCAGGCGACCAGATCGTAGCGGTCGGCGTTCATCACCTTGGTCCATGCGGCGACGAAATCGCGCAGGAACTTTTCGGTGTTGTCATCCTGCGCATAGACTTCGGCATAGGCGCGCAGGATAGAATTGGATCCGAACACCAGATCAGCGCTGGTCGCGGTCCATTTCACCGCGCCTGTCTTGCGATCACGCAATTCGAACGTGCCGTCCGCAACCGGATGCCAGCTATTGGCCATGTCGGTCAGGTTGACGAAGAAGTCTGTCGTCAACTGCCCTTCACGATCCGTGAAGACACCATGGCCGGACCCACCGTAATTGGTGCCCAGCACCCGCATGCCGCCGACCAGGACAGTCATTTCCGGGCCAGTCAGCCCCAGCAATTGCGCACGGTCCAGCAACATGGTTTCCGGGCTGGATTGCATCCCGTCCATATGCCAGTTGCGGAACCCGTCGGATGACGGTTCCATCGAGGCGAAGCTTTCGCCATCCGTCTGTTCGTCGCTGGCATCGCCGCGACCGGGTGCGAAGGGGACCGCCATCGTGTGACCGGCGGCTTTGATCGCCTGTTCCACCCCGACACTGCCAGCAAGCACGATCACATCGGCAAGCGACGCGCCATGTTGTGCGGCAATCGGTTCCAGTGCGGCAAGCACTTTGGTCAAACGGGCAGGTTCATTGCCTTCCCAATCTTTCATCGGGGCCAGACGGATGCGCGCGCCATTGGCGCCACCGCGTTTGTCCGATCCGCGGAAGGTGCGGGCGCTGTCCCATGCAGTGGCGATCATCTCGGCCCCGGTCAGACCGCTGGCGGCAATGGCGGACTTCACCGCATCCACGTCATAGCCGGTATTGCCTGCAGGCACCGGGTCTTGCCAGATCAGATCCTCGGCCGGGACGTCGGGGCCGTAGTAGTTAACCTTTGGTCCCATGTCGCGGTGGGTCAGTTTGAACCACGCCCGGGCGAAGGTTTCGGACATATAGGCATGATCGTTGCGGAACCGTTCACAAATCTCGCGATAGATCGGGTCGACCTTCATCGCCATATCGGCGTCGGTCATGATCGGGTTGTGCCGGATGCTGGGGTCTGACGCGTCTGGCACCTTGTCTTCTTCGCGGATGTTGATCGGTTCCCACTGGAAGGCACCGGCGCGGGATTTCTTCAATTCCCATTCATAGCCGAACAGCAGTGCCAGATAGCCGTTGTCCCATTGGGTGGGGTTCGATGTCCACGCACCCTCAAGACCAGAGGTATGGGCGGTGTTGGCCTGACCATTGAACGCAGGATTGCTCCAGCCAAAGCCGCCGTCTGCAATCGTGGCACCTTCGGGCGCGATGCCGATATCGGCGGCCATGCCGTGGCATTTGCCGACGGTGTGACCGCCGACGGTCAGGGCCGCGGTTTCTTCGTCGTTCATCGCCATACGCAGGAATGTCATGCGGACATATTTGGCTGTCAGTGCCGGATCAGGTTGGCCGTTCACGCCTTCCGGGTTCACATAGATCAGACCCATATGGGACGCCGCCAGCGGATCGTACATGCTGTTGGGGTCCTGAATATCGGTCAAACGTTCGTTCGTGGGGGCGAGCAGGACGGAATCGTTGCCCCAGTTGATATCTTCTTCGGGGGCCCAGATATCTTCGCGCCCAAAGCCGAAGCCAAAGGTTTTCAGGCCCATGGACTGATAGGCGACAGTGCCCGACAGGATGATCAGGTCAGCCCAGGACAGGGCATTGCCATATTTCTTCTTGATCGGCCACAGCAGGCGGCGCGCCTTATCAAGGCTGGCATTGTCAGGCCAGGAATTCAGCGGCGCGAAACGCAGGTTGCCGTTGCCGCCGCCCCCGCGCCCGTCGCCGAGACGGTAAGACCCTGCGGCATGCCATGCCAGACGGATGAACAAACCGCCATAATGCCCCCAGTCGGCGGGCCACCAATCCTGGCTGTCGGTCATCAGCGCGTGCAGGTCAGCCTTGACGCCTTCGTAATCGAGCGATTTCACGGCCTCGCGGAAATTGAAGTCAGCGTCCATCGGATTGTTGCGCGCGCCGTGCTGATGCAGGATGCTCAGGTTCAGGCCGTTGGGCCACCATTTCGCGGCGGTGCCGTCCTTGATCCCGGCATTGCTGCCGTGCATCACGGGGCACCCGCCACTGCGGTTTACGTTGTTTCCGTCCATCGTGTTCTCCTTTACTCGTTCAGGCTGACATGCGGTCATGACAGTTTGATCATGGACGGTCCTTACCGTAGTCAGATCATAAATTCCAATTGAATAAATTGTAATTTTTGATAGTTTAAACTTATGATGAATGTGACATTGAAACAGCTGCGCTATTTCGAGGCTTTGGCCAAGCATCAGCATTTTGGCCGCGCGGCGGATGCCTGCGCGATTTCACAGCCAGCGTTGTCCTTGCAGGTCAAGGAGCTGGAAAATATGTTCGGCACGCCACTTGTCGAACGTGGGTCACGCAAGGTGTTTCTGACGGCGACGGGCGAAGAGTTGTTGCGCCAGGGCTGCAAGATACTGGCGGGGGTCGAGGATCTGGGCAATCTGGTGCGCGCTTTGGACGCACCCTTGTCCGGTGCCTTGCGGCTGGGGATTATCCCGACGATTGCGCCCTATCTGTTGCCCGATATCGTGGCGGGGCTGGCGCGGGATTATCCGGGCGTGACGCTGGAACTGCGCGAATCCGTGACCAACGCATTGATACAGGATCTGTTGGAGGCGCGGCTTGATCTGGCCATCGTGGCGCTGCCGATTTCGGAATCCAATCTGCGTGAACTGCCCTTGTTCGAAGAGGATTTCGTGTTGGTGCGCCCGGAAGGTGAGGCGGGCAAACCCGTGCCAAGCCCGAAGTCGCTGCAATCCATGCGGTTGTTACTCTTGGAGGAAGGCCATTGTTTCCGCGACCAGGCATTGTCGTTCTGCGATATCACGCAGGTAAAGGCGCGGCAGGTGATGGAGGGCAGTTCGCTGTCCACATTGGTGCAGATGGTAGGTGCGGGGCTGGGGGTGACGCTGATCCCCGAAATCGCGATGAATCTGGAACAAAGGGCGGGGGGGATCTGCGTCGCGCGCTTTGCCGCCCCGGCCCCCAAACGCAGTATCGGACTGGTCTGGCGTAGCACAAACCCTTTGGCTAACCAGTTGGTCAAACTGGGCGATATCATCCGCGCGGCGGGGCTGAAGATACGCGATGCCGCGCGGTGATGGCTCTGGCGGCGTCCGCAGCCAGAGCCTTTGTCTTCAGCGGAACAGGTTCTGTTCGACCCCGGCGGCAGTGAACAATCCGTCGCGGCTGGCCTCCAGCTTGCCGCGCAAAGCGTCGATATCGTGGCCCAGCAGTTCGCCCTGCCATTTGCGGATCTGACCGGCGCAGATGACCGTCGACACGTTGGACCGTTCCATCAGTGTGACGACTGCGCCTGCAACATGGTTCAGCGGTGCCACATTCAGCGCATGGGCGTCGAGCAGGACAATATCCGCCTCTTTGCCGGGCGTTAGCGACCCAGTCTTGTGATCCAGGCGCAGGCCTTTCGCCCCGTTCAGGGTGGCGAAACGGATCGCGTCCAGCGCGCTGAGCAGTTGTGGATAATCTTCGCCCAGCAGCGCCTTTTCATTGCAGAACATCCGCTGCGATGTGATCAGGCTGCGCATCTGCGTGAACATATCCGCCGTCATCGTGCATTCGACATCCGTGGATAGCGATGCGGTCATCCCCATATCCAGCACCTTTTGCGTGGGCGGCGTGCCATGGCGCATCTGCATTTCGATCGGGACGGACAGCGACACATGCGCGCCCGCATCCGCCGCATGTTGCCAGGCCTGATCGGACATGCCGGTCATGTGAATGAAGATGTTGTCAGGCCCGAACTTCCCCGCCGCCCCCAGCGCGTCGAAGGTCGGGGCCATCCCGAAGGTGCCCACGACATGCAAGGCAATCGGCAGACCCAATTCGCGCCCGATGCGCCAGCTTTCCTCATATCCGGGCAGATAAATCTCGCCGCCCATGACCATGCTGAGCAGGCCGTCATCGCTGGAAAAATGTTCTTTGCGCAGCCGGGCGGCATCATTGGGATATTGCGCCTTGTCGCCCCAGCCTTCGAAATAGCCGAACACGGCGCGGCGGCCCGTGTTGTGCAACGCTTTGACCACCGCATCGGAATGTTCCGGGCTGTGGTGGATCTGGCTGGTGTCCATGACCGTGGTGACACCGGCATCAAGCTGCGACAAACCGCCGAACAATTCGCTGATATAGACATCCTCGGGGCTGTAGAGCATCGAGAATTTCTGCAGGATCATTTCATAATAATTGAACTCTCCCCCCGGACGGCCGTCGTTCATCAGGACCGCATCCGCCAGAAAGGCGCGCAGGGCGGTTTCGAACTGGTGGTGGTGGGTGTCGATGAAGCCGGGCATCACGACATGGCCGGTGGCGTCGATCACGGCGGCTGCGCCGGCGTCGATATCCGCGCCGACCTGCACGATCTTCGTCCCTTCGATCAGCACATCGCCTTTGGTGAAGTTGCCGACGGCATCATCCATCGACAGCACATAGCCGCCCTTGATCAGCGTCTTGCGTCCCGGTGCTCCGACACCTTGGGGCACCGGCTGATGCTTGCGGCTTGGCCGGGGCGACGGGTTGCCTTCACC
The DNA here is from genome assembly GCF_046292185.1 of Yoonia sp. GTDB lineage: Bacteria > Pseudomonadota > Alphaproteobacteria > Rhodobacterales > Rhodobacteraceae > Yoonia. The sequence goes on along the minus strand of NZ_JBKBQY010000024.1, from coordinate 1,697 downwards.
GGCGGGCATATGCACCGCGTTCGTCCTGCAGAGTTTACACATGGGGTCTCCTCCCTATCCATGTTTCGAGGTGCGAAAAATTATTCGCTTTCTTTTCAAAATAAATGCAGACAGCCGGGGCAGGAGGCCTCACGCTGACAGGGTAGATTCAAGCACTGGATTACGGGCGATATTCTGGCTGAGCCGGGACGCCGCCGCGCGCAATTCCTGCAGGCGTTTCGCGACCAGGGTTTCGGGCGTGACCTGTCCGCTATAGCCTGACGAGTTCAGTGCTGCGACCGTCTGGCCCTGTGCGCCCCTGATCGGCACGGCGAGCGCTGTGACGCCGTAATCCAGTTCATCCACGGTCGTGGCAAAACCCTGTTCGCGCACGCGGTAGACAAGACGACGCAATTCGTCGCGGTTGGTTACTGTGCAGCTGGTCAGGCTGACAGGTGTGACCTGTGCGAAATAGTCGTCCAACCGCTCATCCGGCAGGCCGGCCAACAAGACCCGGCCCAGGGATGTGGCATGCGCCGGATAGCGCGCGCCCACGACAGCCGAGGCACGGCGCGCACGCTGTTGCGAATAATGCGCGACATACAGCACGTCATGGCCTTGCAGGCTGGCCACTGAACTGGCGTCACCGAACAATTCCACCAAGGCGCGCAATTCGGTCTGGAACGCCTGATCGATGCCAGCGGCGAAATAAAAGGCCGATCCCAGCCCCATCACCTTGGGCGTCAGGTGGAACCGTTTGCCGACCTGCCCGACATAGCCCAGCGTGACCAGCGTGATCAGGCTGCGCCGCGCGGTGGCAGGGGTCAGGTCCGCAAGGCGCGCAACCTCGCTCAGCGTCATTTCGTTGTGCGAGACGTCGAAACTTTCCAGTATCCGCATCCCGTTGGCCAAGGCGTCGACGAATTCGGGGGGTCTGTCTGTCACCTTAACCTCTTGCACGTCGTCGCGCGGTGTCATTCGGGCGACAGAACAAAATCAAATTCAAACATGGCATCAGGCGTGCGTTCCAATGGCAGGCCCAAATCCTGCCCTTTTTTCACAGGTTTCAGTGATGTGATCAAGGATTTGCGCACACCGAAAACGGCATCATTGTTGACATATTCGGTGTTTTCAAAGAAAACTTCGGTGGTGATATCGCGATAGCCCTGCGCGCGCAGGATATAATGCAGATGTGCCGCGCGCCACGGATGCCGCTTTCCCGCGCGCATCAGGTCACCGACAGGGCCGTCGAAAGGCACGGTATAGGGTTTGGGCAGCACGGTAGTATAGAAATACTCACCCTTTTCATTCGTGGTGAATTTGCCGCGCAGATCGTGTTTGTCCTGCCCGCGTTCCTGTTCTTGAATGGGATAGGTGCCAGACCCGTCAGCCTGCCATGTATCTACAATCGCACCGGCCAGCGGTTTGCCCAGAATGTCGCGCACCACACCTTTGGCCAGAATGATCACACCGTCGCGGTCGGTCGCCAGATCGGCACCCAGCTCCTTGACCGGCGCATCATCCAGATAGAATGGCCCGAGGTTCGACCCTTCGGTGCCGCCGCCGCGGGTGTTGATCATATCCACCAGCGCTGAAAAACCCAGCACGTCAGAGGCGAGGATGAATTCATGCCGTTCCGGCGTGGAAATCTTGCCGCAATCATACATGAAATTCAGCACGCCCATCCATTCGGCGTGAGTCAGGTTCGTCTCGCGGGT
>NZ_JBKBQY010000023.1:0-38280 GCF_046292185.1 Yoonia sp. | reverse complement strand
TGCGTATTCTTTAAACCCTATTTTAAAAGGGGGATTAAACGCCCGGTTGTCGATCCCCACTGACAGCGGCTTAAATTACGGGACATGGTCTAAATCGTCCCAAACCGTGCCTTTTTTGCAATCTCTGCAAACAGCGCACCGGCCCGATCCTCGCAGTCACATCAAGTGCCATCACCCTTGTTTTTATGCCAATCACTCGCATGATATTGGGTTTTATCAGATTATCCCGCACTTTGGCCGCACTGCAATAACAACTGTTTCCTTACACCCCTTGTAGCGCGACAGTAGTTTTTGCAGTGCGAGACAGTTAAGTTTGCAGCAACGCGATTTTCAGATGATGCAGTTGCGGAGCTTTTAAACGGGGTTTGAAAGGTGTCTTCAAGAAGCGAACCCCATCCCGATTCTTCATACCAATCGACAATGCGACTCGACTCTCGTTGCAACCTGAGCTCATCTCTTTCTCGCGCCGAGCTGTGCAACTGCTGCTGAAGCTCAGGATGCTTAACACGACAGGCGTGTAATGACACGGTGTTCCGGGGCTGAGAAAAGGCCGACTGGGCCACGGGTTCCGTGCCAATGTCCAGACTGTCAATCCATCTTCCCTTCGCGAAGCTTCAGCATCTTTAACGCTAATTTCTATTCCATCAACAACACGGAACAATGCCCGGTGTGCGGCTCTTTGCATGCAAAGGTGGCCGTTGGCCTCTTTGAGTTATCTGAGGACATCATCCGGTTGCTCGAGGGACCGACAGTCACACGAGAGTTGATGGACGATCTCACCCGCATCGCCCAAAGTGTTTTGCGGGGAGATATTTCATCTGATTTCGCGGTCGAGGAGATTGAGCGGCTCGCACCCGACGTCGGGGGATACCCCGGATCACCTTCACGACCCGCAGGTCGGACATGTGATCATCGTCGCGGATCAGAGCCAGCGTGTCCTCTTCAAAGGCCGCTTTAAGGGGGGGCATATTGACCCGGTACCAGTCCTCGGAAAACTTGATCGCCCAGACCAGACCGGAGCCTTCTTCGTCTTCGCGCAGACCGAACTTGCGCCCCAGCGCTTCAGCGATCGACATGCCGATACCGGTGGCATCAATCGCTGCACCGACCAGCCGGTTGCGCACATGGCTCATGATCAGTTCGACGGCGGCGTACTGCTCCGCAAAGGGCACGTTGCGCATTTCGATCGACAATGCCTCGTGCTGGCGCAGCTTCTGATCGATGGCCAGCAGCGGCACAGATGAGATGTCGGCAACGCGGCCCACGTCAAAACCCAGCGCGTAGCGCATGGTCATGTCGAGCCCGCCGAGTTCTTCCTCAATCTGTTCCATGAAGGGTGCAACCAGGCTGCGCTGTTCCAGATTGGGCCGCTGCAGAAAATCAGCCGGCAGCGTCAGACGGATCACCGGTTTGTCGATCGTCATGCGCGCGTCGATCAGCGGCGATGGCAACCAGGTGCCCGACGACGCACTCGGCACGCAGAACAATTCCTGATCGGCACTGGCGCCATAGAATTTGACGATGCCGGCGCGCCATGCCGCCTCGCCTTCGGGCGTCCATTCGTTGCCTTTGACCAGGCAAATGCGCTGGTACAGACCATCGCGCAGCGCGTCATCGAGATCGATGCGCAGATGTTCGCCTGGGGAGCGTTCAGACAGCACGTCCTGGATAGAGGCATTGAACGGGTTGTCGACACCGTAATGGGTCGAGCAGACAACAACCTGGCCGCCCCACATCAGGAACGCCATGGCCGCTTCGATCAGCGTGTCGAGGCTGTCGACGAATGCGGCCTCGTCGATGATCACGACGCCTTGCTTGCCGCGCAGTCCGCGCGGGGCAGAGCTGAGCGCCATGATCTCAAAGCCCGATGCAAACGGGATCCGGAATGCCTGGATCGCCTTGTCGCCGCCATCGTCGCCCTGCTCGAACAGAAACTCCTCTTCGGCCAAGGCCGCGATCGAGAATGCGCGGGCCCACATCGCGCAGGCGTCGATGAATTCGCGGGTCATCTCGCGGCTGTAGGAGATGTACATCACGTCCATGCCGCCGGCGCTTTTCTGACGGCCGGCGCGCAGCACAGCATACGCCGCCAGCGCCCAGGTCAGACCGATCCGGCGCGACTTCTCAATGTAGAGGGCTTGGGTCGATACGCTGTCGAGCAGTGAGACGGTGCGCTGCTGATAGGGCAACAGGACAGCTGGCAGGCCGACCTGGTCGATGACCCCAGGCATGGCGTCCATCGCCTCGCGGCGCTGTGCCTCCCATTCGGCTTGGCTGGGGGCATCAAGCATGCGGATCATTCCCGTTGACGTAGGCCTCGTAGCGGTCGGCTTCGGCCTGCGCGGCTGCCTCCAGTTCGGCAATGATCTGGGACTGGCGATGGATGATCTCCGCGCCACGCTCGAGCGATTTGACCAGATCGGCATGCCCAGTGCGATGAAGGCGCTTTGCCTGAGCGCGCAGATCATTGGCCACTTGCGCGGGTGTCGCCATCAGCATTTCTCCCAATAGCCGTTGCGCAGCCAGCCATGCCAATGGTCTTGCTGATTGACGGAAGGCTCTAGGATCGGCTCTGTGGTCGATCCGTTCCAATACCAGCTCGGGCGCGCGCCGGCGGGCTTCAGGCCGTCACCGACCAGCAACCGGCCTTTGTGACCGCAGCCGCAGGGGCAAAAATAGATAAACTCGCGCAGGTCTGGGTTTTCACGGTCCTCAAGATGAAAGCTGCCAGGATAGGCATCGGCGAGGAACCGTTCCGGATCGGGCTGATAAAGCGCACGGACGATCATGTCCGCACCCCGAGGATCTGCGCCTTGATCGCCTCGCTGGTCTCAGCCGTCATGCCCTTGGCCTTGGCGACGGCATCGACGGCTTCATTGACCTCTGCTGCGAATTGCTTGGCGTGCTTGATCCGCCGCTCGGTCGAGATGTTCTGCGCCTGGGAAACCTGCCGCATGGCCGAGGCCAGCTGCATCACATCCTTGGGCAACATCTTTTCACCATGATCGGCCAGCATGTGCAGGGTCAGCGATTTGATCGTCTCGGCCGTCATGATCGTCAGATCGTCGCTTTCCTTGGCGTCGAACTTCTCGGCGATGGCGGCGACGATATCGCGGGTCTGATCGTGCAGGCGTGTCAGGCGGCTGAGCCGCATCGAATAGCGATTGAACGCGGAAAAGCTTGGGATCGCGAATTCGAGCTCGCCCCGGTATTCCTGCATCAGCTGTTCGCATTTCAGGACGAACTCCGCATAGATGTCGGTCTGGGTCCGGTCGCGATCCGACAATTCGCTGGCCGCCCAGGCGACAATACCATCGCAGGCTTCTGGCAGCAGCTCGAATGCACTGAGCTTTCCGCGCCCCATATCAGGATACCGGCCGTGACGGGCGCTTGACGCCCTCGATGGCGATCTCCCGCTCGAGGTGACGATGCCCCTTGTCCGTCAATGTGGCGACCTGCACGGTGCCCGCGACCAAGACGGTGACAGCCCCCATGTCCTGCAAATACTTCAACTCCTCATGCACCCATGCCCGATCTTTGCGGATCCCGAACGGCTTGAGCATCTCGACCAGCAAATCGCTGTTGAGACGCTCATCGACTTGCTCGGCCAGTGATTTGAGAATGATCAGGCGGGCCTGTTCGCGGATGATCTGGTTCATATCCATCAAAGCTTGTCCTTACCGCGTTGCAGCAACAGTTCCTGCATGCGCTCGATGATGGCCGCGACTGGCCGCAACTCTCCTTTCAACTCGGTCAGCTGGATCCCGAATTTGTGGAAGTCATCACGTGTCGGGAGTGATCTGATCGTCGTTTCGAGGTTGCTCAGTCGATGCTTTGTCTCTCTGAGATCGTCCTCAACCGTCGCCGTCTTGGTCTTTGTAGATGCCAGATCAGCAATAAGGGCTTTCAGGCTTTCATCAGCGGTTTTTTGGGCCGCTGCGTTGTCTTTCGTGACCTCCTTTACGAACTTGGTCATCTTCCTGTTCAGCCAGATGCCCACGCCGGAAATGATGCCGCCGAAGGCGACAACGATAGCAGCGACAACCTGGACAACCCCGAGTGCTTCAATCCAATCCATCACGCAGGTCAGCCGATTTTGCGGTTGGCTTTGATCCGGCCAAAGATGGCCAGCACGCCACCGACACTGGACGCGATGCTGGCCAGCAGGATCGGCAGCTGAACAGCATCCTCCGGCGCCATCGAATAGCCGAAAAGGCCGGCAACCCCGCCACCGACCGCGACAACGCCGCCCCAGACAGCTTTGGATTTCAGGGCGTGTTTTGGTGCATCAGAAAACATTTTGAAGACCCCTTTCACGGGTGGTTTAAAGCCGCTTCAGGCGGCAGTTGAAAACGTGACGGGATCGGTATGGCTTGCGACGACCCAACCCTCCTGGCCGGCGTAGAAAACCTTGAGCCAGTCCCGCCCGGCGAAATGGCCCTGACGCAGGACGGGCACGATCGCGCCATGCGGGATCCCGGTGATAATGTTGGGGTTGAACGATGGCCAGCGGCGCATGTTTAGCGAACTGGACGGCACATTGATCGCGACCTGCTCAAAGCTCGCCACGAGATCCGACCCGGTGTCTGCCTCGACTGCCGCCACGTCTTCACGGCCCAGCACCCGGGCCCGAACCGCCTCCTGCGGAAACAGCGGATTAGTGTCCGTCTTGCGACCGGGCGAGATATACCAATGCGTCGTGATGTCGGTGAGCGGCGGCACATACCGGATGACGGCATGATCAGTGATCGTGATCGGCTCTCGTGTCATTTCTTATGCGCTCCCCAGTCAAAGTCGATCTTGGCGCGCTTGCCCCAGTCGCTCAGCGCCTTGATGACAGCGGCGATCTTGTCGTGATCGCGCATCATGTCGACGTCAGCCGGGACAGATCCCCAGCTGCGCTCAAAGTTGGACCTGATGAAGGTGTTCAGCCCCGCCCGATCAGGCCGTTCCAGCGCACCGGCATCGCCAAGCTTGCGCCAGAGCACATGGATCAGCCGCAGATCGCCGCGCGGGGCGGCAGGGCGGCGCTGGGTTGATTTCGTCGCTGGCTGGAACCCATCCGCCTTCAGCCGATCGAGCATAGCGGTCAGCTCCGCCTCGGTCATGTCGGACATGCTCTGCTTACCGCAGACCACGGCCTGCAGATCCCGGCGCGCCTGGACATCGAGCCCCAACTGCCGACATCCCACATGGATCATGCGCTGCAGCGACCGGTTCATGACGGTTCGACCTTGGAGGCGACCGCTTCCGGATCAGGCACACCGTGAACCGCCAGCGCGCGGGCTGCGCACTTCGCACGCAGATCGGCTTCAATCGCAGATTCGGCAAGATCGAACAAATCGGCGATCTCGATCGAATAGATGCGCCCGACTGACCAGACCTCCAGCCTGCGGCAATTGCTGGTGATAAACAGCTTCGCCGGTTGTTGTAAATCGGTTGTTCGTGTGTCATTCAGCCTCCACCTTTCGTGATTTCCCGCCGCTCGAGTTCCAGCTCGGCGGCGGTTTTATTTGGCAAGGACGTCTTCTCCGAAATCCTCGACCATGCTCGACCAGGTCCGGTATTCAGCAGTGGTCTGATACCCGGCGAGCCAGACCTGCTGTTGTTTGGTAAGCGCAGCGCCAGAGGCGATCAGCTGCTCAAGATCGCGGGCGCGCACGAATGTGTCACGACCATCGGCCTCCTCACTCTGCACGCGGCGTGCTGTGCGTGCGGTATCCAGATCAGCCATGGCCGCTTCAAATGCGGCCATCTGCGTCAGTGCATCTGTCAGCTCATCAAAGGCAGTGACCGGCGTGACGGGCGGGATAGGCAGACCGCTCATGGCTGCACCCAGTAAAACGTGGCGCCGGTCGGCTGCGCCCAATAAAGCATAGCCCCATATGCCGCCCAGATGACGATCATCAGGAAGAACAATGTCACCTCGAGACGCGAGGGTGCCGCTTTCAACCACCGCCGCATCACGCGGTCTCCTCGTGGGCAAAGTCGGCACCTTCGACCAGAACACGGGCCTCATGTGCCAGACGTTCCAGCCGCCGCAGATACGGGGCGCTGCCACGCTGGGATGCGCCGTTAGCCAGCTCAATCGCGAAGGAGAGGCGCTGCAATTCCGTCATACCCGCGCAAGCCTCGCGCGCCATGTCGACAAGATCGATCCTGCGTCCAATCATCATGGGCGTCGCTCCTGAAAGGAAGCGGTCTTTACTTCGGGGCAAATCAAGAGTGCGAGGTGACGGCGGATACTCATGCGGCCTCCTCCTTCGAAATCGAAGGCCGAGGAACGCAATCAGGCCATTCGAGATCTGATGGCCAATTTTCATCGAACCAGCGAACAACACTGTCGGCGGTCTTCAGCGTGCAGCCGGCCGTGCCCGACTTGAGGCTCCCAAAGAACTTCCCGTCATTTCGTGCGTAGGTCGAGATCGTCGAGAGCTTCAGCCCCGTGTGGGCCGAATATAGCTCCGCGATCATGACGAGTTTTTCGGTGTTCATTGTATCTCCATCAGGTAACTATCGGATGATTACCCGATAACTAAATAGGAAGTTTACCCGATTGTCAACTGCGAGATATTCGGGCATTATCCCGATTCGTGGAACATACCGTTAAACCTTTTTCTGATATCGTCTCTGAACAGCTTAAGTTGCTGGAAACTAATGCTTTTGCAGTTGAGCAAGCGCACGGATTAAAGGCAGATACGATCCGCAGCGTCATTCGTTCAGATGACAGGCGGGCGACACCGAACATTGATAGAGCGCGCGAGATTTGCGCAGCCCTCGGACTTGAATTCTACATCGGCCCTCCCCGCGAAACGGAAGCCATCCCACACACGATGATAAGCGGAAAAGACTACGCCACGGTCAGCTATCATGATGTCTCGGCATCGGCTGGACCGGGGGAAGAAGTTGATCCGAATGCGGCCGTTGAAAACTACGCCTTCCGCAGGGAATGGCTCAAGCGTCAAGGTGTAGCGCCGCAGGATGCGGCGATGCTTCGCGTGCGTGGCGACAGCATGATGCCTCGGATCGCGGATGGCGATGTGCTGCTGATCAACACCAAGCGCCGCACGCCACCGGTCACCCCGCCCAGCAAGACCGGCAAGCGCAGATCGTCGATCTATGTGGTGGATGTGGATGGTGAAACCCGCGTCAAATGGGTCGATCGACCAGACATGAAAACTTTGATCCTATATTCAGAGAACACAGCGCGATATTATCCGGAAGTATTCACCGGCAAAGAGCAGGACGAACGCCTACGCTTCATCGGCAAGGTCATATGGTGGGGCCATACCGAAAGATAACTGAGTTTTGCGAGATCAATGAATTCCGCATTTATAGGAGGCTACCTGTAGCTAGGTGGCGGCGACACAATAAGTGTCAGCTCTTACCCTCAGCACGCCTGATCCGCCGGATTGCCCGGTTCATAATAGTCTTGATCCTGGCGGTATATTCCGCATCACGCGCTCTTAGACGTTCTCTTGCGGCTTTCATAGCCTCAACAGCCTGTTTTTCCTGCTCATTCAGCGCGTCTATCCATTTCGCCATGTAGCGCCTCACACTGTACAATTGCCCCGTTTATGCTTGTTTAGGCCCAAACGTGCAGTGTGTCACGCTTGACGGTCAGTATCGCCCTGATCGGTGAAAAGAGCGTCCCAGTTCAGAGCGGGGCAGTGCGCCCCTACAAAATGCTATGTACATGTTTCCATTGTTATAATCGCTAAGTGGGACGCTTTTCGCGAACTGGGCGCAAAACCGCCCAGTTCGGATCGTTATTTTTACCCGGGTCTGCGCGTTGACCTCGCGCGCGCAGACACCTTAAACCCTATTTTAAAAGGGTATTGAACGACCGCCTACCCGCCTCGGCTGATCACCCTTCAGATCGCGTCATACTGGCGATATCAGCCCAAACCGTGGCTTTTTTGCAATCTCTGCAAACAACGCAACCGCTGGAGCCTCCAAATCGCACGCGCTCTCAAAGCCCTTATTTATATGCCCAACTTTCGCTAGATATCGGGTGTTCCTGCATTTTCCCACATTCTGCCTGCACTGCAATAACAACTGTTTCCTTACAGCCCCGATTGCCTTCCCACCCGCCCCGGCACAGATTGTGACCAACAAAGGAGCAATTCATGAACATCGACCTGCTGAAACGACTTTGCGAAATGCCGGGCGTGCCGGGGAACGAACACCGGGTGCGCGATCTGATCACGTCCGAGATCAAGGGCCTGTTCGATGAGGTCACGACCGACCCGATGGGGTCGCTGCTCTGCCGTCGCGACGCGAAAAAGAAAGACGCGCCGCGCATCATGCTGCTATGCCATATGGACGAAATCGGCTTTCTGGTCAGCCATATCAGCAAGGACGGCTATCTTTACCTGCAACCGGTCGGCGGGTTCGATCCGCGCAACCTGTTTTCGCGCCGGGTGCTGGTCTGCACCGACAATGGTGATTTCAAGGGTGTGATGAACCCCGGCGGCAAGCCGATCCATATTTCCAGCGCGGAAGATCGCAAGAAGGTGCCCGAAGTCACCGAATTCTTTGTCGATCTCGGTATGGGCAAGGCGGCTTGCGACAAGGTCAAGGTCGGCGATTTCGTGGTGATGGACGAACCCTTCCTTGAGATGGGGGATAAAGTCGTGTCCAAAGCGCTGGACAACCGCATCGCCTGCTGGCTGGGGATCGAGGCGATCCGCAAGCTGGCCAAAAAGGGGCGCGGCGCGGAAATCCACGTTGCCTTCACCTGCCAGGAAGAGGTCGGGCTGCGCGGCGCGCGCACGGCGGCCTATGCGATCAAGCCCGATATCGGGCTGGGGATCGACGTGACATTGGCCTGCGACACGCCGGGCATCGCGGACAAGGATGCGACCACGACGCAAGGCGCAGGTTTCGGGCTGCATATCCGCGACGGATCATTCATCGCCGATAAAAAGCTGGTCAGCGAAATCGAAGCGCTCGCGATCAAAAAGAAGATCCCCTATCAACGCACGATGCTGGCCGCCGGCGGGCAGGACGGGGCCGCCGCGCAACAGGCGGCCGCAGGCGCGCGCGCTGTCGGGATCGTGGTGGGCACGCGCTATATCCACACTGTTACCGAAATGGTGGACAAAGGTGATCTGCAGGCAGCATTGGATATCCTTGTCGCCTATCTGTCGGAATATTGACGAAAGGCGCGGGCGAGGGTCTGCCCTGCCCGCGTATCACCGCAGGGTGACGAATTTCAGCAGCACCAGCGCCAGCGCCAGCGACGCGGCCAGCCTTGCGTAGACGCAGGTCACCAGCCAGAATCCCAGAGCGATAAAGGCGATGTAATATGCCGTATCCCAGACCGCGGCCCAGCCAAGCGGTTCAAGCAGGACTGTAATTGCAGGGTTCACAGCAAAAGGCATTCCGGAAAGGCCAAGAACGCCAATACAGAACAATAGCAAACCTGCAATAGAAGCGCTGATATAGGCGCAGTAATCCAACATGTTACAGCCGCGATTGAAGCGGAGCTTTTTCCCGCTACCTAAAGCGGTATGCACATCGCCCCGCATGGTCAAGGCGTTGCAGGCCTTTTACTCAACGCATGCTGCAGGTGGTGAAAAGCGTGGGAACAAAGCCACGTTTCGTGCGGTCATCTTGGCTCGCGGACGATTTTCCCGCCCGCGAACCGCCCAAGACGACGCAGATCAACATCGTGATCAACAACAAATCAATCATTACTCGTTACCTTTGCCAGTCTTAGGCATTCACTATCTGCCAGACACTGGCATCACTCTTATCTTCATACTTATATGCACCAATCGTGCACTAATCGTGGCAAGATCTAGGTATCACCAAGAACCATCGTCGCAAAACAATTACAAAAGGACAGGTAGCGCTAACCGGACGAAATAAAAAACCGAAAATCACGCGTGCCGCGATATTTTCGACAAGCCGCGGAGTGCGGCAGGCGCAGCGCCTACCTTTTTGATTCCAGCGCCGCAATTCTTGCTGCCAGCGCTTCGTTTTCTTCGCGGGCCTTCTGGGCCATCGCGCGGACCGCATCGAATTCCTCGCGCGTCACAAAGTCACGATCCGCCAGCCAGCGGTCCATCATGGATTTCATCGCTGTCTGCGCCTCGTCGCGCGCGCCTTGGGCGACGCCCATGGCATTGGTCATCAACTGGCTCAGATCGTCAAAGATCTTGTTCTTGTTCTGCATGGTTCTCTCTCCTAAGCTGTTCGTCTGTATATGGGGCCAAGCGGGCGCGCAGACAAGCAGGCAGCCATGCTTGACATCGCCGCAGCATCGCATCACGACTTGCGCCATGATTGCAGCTATCCCCTTTCCCGATATCTCGCCCGATATTTTCACGATCGAGCTGTTCGGCTTTTCATTGGCGCTGCGCTGGTATGCGATGGGTTATATCGTCGGCATCGCGCTGGGCTGGATGATCATCAAGGCGGCGCTGCGCCGCCCCGATATCTGGCGCAATGGCCCCCCGATGGAGCCCGCACGGCTGGAGGATCTGCTGACCTATATCGTGCTGGGGGTGATCGGCGGCGGGCGGTTGGGCTATGTGCTGTTCTATCAACCCCGCGAATTTCTGGCGAACCCGGTGGATATCATCAAGATCTGGGAGGGCGGGCTGTCGTTTCACGGTGGTTTCGTCGGCGTGGTGCTGGCCGTTTACCTGTTCAGCCGCAGGCACAAGGTCCCCTTGCCCGATCTGGCCGATATCATCGCCGTGGCGGCAACGCCGGCCATCCTGCTGGTCCGCATTGCCAATTTCATCAATGCCGAACTCTGGGGCCGTCCGACCGATGTGCCCTGGGGCGTGATCTTTCCGGGCGACGCCGCGCAATCCTGCGCCACAGCAACCGCGCCCTGTGTGCGCCATCCGTCCCAGCTATACGAGGCGGGGCTGGAAGGGTTGTTGTTGGGCGGCATTCTTTTGTTGCTGGCGTTCCGCTTTGGCGGGTTGAAAAAGCCCTGGCTTTTGTCGGGGGTGTTCTTTGCCGGCTATGGCATCGCGCGGTTCATCGTCGAATTCGTCCGACAGCCCGATGCGCAATTCGTTTCTGCCGGGAATGAACTGGGGCTAGCGCTGCATTATGGCGGCTATGGTCTGACCATGGGCCAATTGCTGACGCTGCCGATGATCCTGACAGGGCTGGTCGTGGTGGCGATCGCCAGCCGCAGATGAGCGCGCTGAAAGACCTGCTAAACGCGCAGATCGCGCGCAGCGGCCCGATCAGCGTCGCCATTTTCATGCAGGATGCATTGATGCATCCAGTGCATGGCTATTACGCCACCCGCGATCCTTTCGGCGCGCAGGGCGATTTCACCACAGCGCCAGAGATCAGCCAGATGTTCGGCGAAATCATCGGCCTTGCGCTGGCGCAAAGCTGGCTGGAGCAGGGTGCGCCCGACCCGGTGACATTGGCCGAACTCGGCCCCGGGCGTGGCACGCTGATGGCCGATATCCTGCGTGCGACTGCCGGGGTGCCGGGGTTTCATGCCGCGGCACAGGTGCATTTCGTGGAAACGTCGGCGCATCTGCGCGGACTGCAGGCGGCGCGTGTGCCGCAGGCGATCTGGCATGACAGCGTCGCCACCCTGCCTGACGCGCCGCTGTTGCTGGTGGCGAATGAATTTTTCGACGCGCTGCCAATCCGACAATTCATCCGCGCAGGCAACGGCTGGCGCGAAAGGATGGTCGGCGCGCGCGACGGCGATCTGTGCTTTGGCTTGTCCGATGCGACCCCCCTTGCGCAATTGGCGCATCGGCTGGCCGATACACGCGATGGTGATCTGGTCGAACTCTGCCCCGCCCTGCCCGGTATCATCACCGCGATTGCGAAAAGGATCGCATCCCATGGCGGCGCGGCGCTGATCATCGATTACGGTGACTGGCAATCCCTTGGCGACACGTTGCAGGCGCTGTCCGGCCATGCGCATGCTGATACACTGGCAGATCCGGGCGCGGCTGACCTGACCGCCCATGTGGATTTCGCCGCGATTGCCGCCCATGCTGGTCCGGCGGCCCATAGCAGACTGACCCCGCAAGGCGTGTTTCTGGAACGGCTGGGCATCACCGCGCGGGCGCAAAAGCTTGCCGCGGGCCTGGTGGGCGAGTCGTTGCAGGCACATATCGCCGCGCATCGGCGCTTGACCCATCCTGCCGAAATGGGCGACCTTTTCAAAGTGATGGCTATCTACCCCGCGCGCGCCGCGCCACCGCCAGGATTGGACCGATGATGTTAGAGATCATTACCGATGCGACACTTGGGGCAGTACGACACGGATTTTTCACCCGCAAGGGCGGGGCGTCGTCGGGCGTATTCGCGGGGTTGAACTGCGGTTTCGGCAGTTCCGACCAGCAGGATATCGTCGCGATCAACCGCCACCGGGTGGCCGGCGCGCTGGATCTGGCCTCCGATCATCTGGTCGGTGTGCATCAGGTCCATTCCGCCGATGTCGTCACGGTGACGGATGCCGAACCCGTGCTGCAGCGGGCTGACGCGCTGGTCACACGCACCAAAGGGATCGGCCTTTCCGTGCTGAGCGCTGATTGCCAGCCGGTGCTGTTCTGCGATGAACATTCCGGTGTCATCGGCGCGGCCCATGCCGGCTGGAAAGGTGCACTGTCGGGCGTGCTGGAAAATACGCTGGAGGCGATGGAGAAACTGGGCGCGCAGCGCGGAAACATCGCCGCCGTGATCGGCCCCTCGATCAGCCAGCGCAATTACGAGGTGGGCAGCGATTTCCGCGACAGGTTTCTGGCCGTCGATCCGGGCTATGACAGGTTCTTTGCCGCAGGCCAGCAATCGCGGTTCCAGTTCGATCTGCCCGGCTTTGGCCTGATGCGCCTGCGCAAGGCCGGGGTGGGAAAGGCACAGTGGACACACCATTGCACCTATGCCGATCCGGCGCGTTTCTTCAGTTACCGGCGCAGCGTACATCTGCAAGAGGCGGATTACGGCCGCCTGATCGCCGCCATCCGCCTGTGACACGCACTGAACCGCAAAAGTAATATAAAATGCACATCTCGCTTCCCTTACGTAAATTACGTGATTGATCGACTGCGCGTTTGTTGGTTACCTTGAGCCTGCCAGACTCTCTCGAAATGTTTTCTCGATCTGGCATCGTAGTGTTTGTTAAAAGGTTAACGTGATGACAGCTTTCTCGCGCCAAGAGGCCGCGCAAACCAGCCTGTGGTTGCAGCGCAAATATTCAATCGCCTATCTGCATCCGGACGGCGATATCCGGGAAGTGACCCGATACGCGCCCGCTATTCCCGCCTTTGAAGATGCCTTTGCGGTATTCGGCCGCGGCACGATGGTCGATTCCCACGCCGGTCTGATCGCGATCGAGGATCTGCTGCCGGGCGACAGGCTCCGCCTGCGCGCGGGTCATTTTGCGCGCGTGCTGTGGCGCGGCAAGATCACGGTGATGCCGGACGAAACTACGGCAGATGCGGCGGCACCTTGCCTGACGCGGGTCATGGCGGATGCTTTCGGCGCTGATCGGCCCAGGCGTGACCTGATCCTGGGGCCTGCCGCGCGGCTGTGCTATCAGACAGCCGGGATCAGCAGGCTGACAGGCAAATCTGCCGCCTATATCCCCGCCGCAGATTTCGTCGATGGCCATCAGTTTGTCGCGCTGCGCCCGCATGCGCCGGTCGATCTGTATCAGGTCGGCTTTGCCGGTCAGGAAACTCTGATCGCCAATGGCATCGGCGTGGAAAGCCTGCACCCCGGCACGGCTTTCAGTCTGGGCCTGCGTGGACAATCGCTGTCACAATATCTTTCCCTGTTTCCGCATCTGCGCGATCTGGAGGATGCGGGCCTGATGACTTTGCCCCGGCTGCGGCTGCATGATCTGGATCTGCTTAAATAGCCAGCGGCGGCGTGATATGCACGGATCGCGCCCAAAAGCGCCACATCAGCAGGGTCGCTGCGACCATCAGGCCCAGCACCAACCCCAGCCAGATGCCAACGCCGCCAAAGCCCCAATAGAAGGCCAGCAGATATGACGTCGGCAGCCCGATCACCCAATAGCTGAAGGTCGCCATGATCATGGGCACGGTCGTATCCTGCACCCCGCGCAACAGGCCCAGAACCACGACCTGCAGACCGTCCACCAACTGGAACAGGCCTGCGATCATCACCAGCGTGATACCGACCTGCAGCAGGCGCAATCTTTCCGGTTCTGCCGGGTCAATGAACAAGGACACCAGCGTGCCGGGGATGATCAGAAACACCGCCGAGGTCGCCGCCGCGTAAAGCGCAGACATCGCGATGGCCGTGATCCCGCCCCGCCGCAGCCCCTGTTCATCACGCCGCCCCAGCGCACGACCCGCGCGCACGGTGGCCGCCTGGGAAAACCCGATATGCACCATGAAGGTCAGGCTGGCCAGTTGGATGGCGATTCCATGCGCGGCCAGCGGCACCGGCCCGATCCAGCCCATCATGATCGCCGACGCGCTGAACAGGCCACCCTCGGCCAGTGACGTCAGCCCAATGGGCCAGCCCAGCACAAAGACGCGGCGCATGATCTCTGCGTCGGGCCGGTGGAAATTGCGGAACAATTCATATTGCGGCAGCTTGCGCCCGATATACCCCACCAACAGCGCAACCGTCAGCAGATTGACGAAGACAGAGGCGATGGCCGCCCCTTCGATGCCCAGTTCCGGCGCGCCCAGATTGCCAAAGATCAGCGCGTAATTCACCAGCCCGTTCAGCACCGCCGTTCCGACCGTGGCCCACAGGATAAAGGCGGTATGTTCAAGCGCCACCAGAAAGGATTTCAGCGCCATGATCAGCAGCATCGGGACCATGCCCAAAATGGCGATCCGCAGGTACAGATGCGCCTCTGCCGCGACGACCGGGTCTTGCCCGATGGCGATCAGGATCGGTTCCGACCAAAAAAACGGCAGCATCACCAAAGCGCCATAGAAAATCGACAGCCACAGCCCCATGCGCGTCACACGCCGGACCTGCACCTGATCATTCTGTTCATTCGCTGCCGCTACCAGCGGCGTGATCGCCTGCGCAAACCCGGCACCGAGGATGAACACGACGAAGAACATCGAGGTCGCGATCGTCGCTGCCGCCAGGGCGGTCACATCATACCAGCCCAGCATCAGCGTATCGGTCATATGGATCGCGAATTGCGCCATATTGCTGAGAATCAACGGGATTCCCAGCTTCCAGATCGCGCGGGAATGTTCGGGATATGTCGTGGCGACCTTTTGCATGGCGACAGCCTTAGGCCCGAAAATTGGGGCCGTAAAGCGCAATCAAATGCTGCGTTGCACCAGTTGCAAGGCCAACACCAGCACCACCGCACCGGCCGCGATCTCGGCTGTCGCCATCATCCGCGCGGTGCCCCGGTTACTGACCAATTGCAAGGCACTTTCACGAAACCCCACGGCGGCAAAGGCGACTAGCATCGTGATGCTCGCCGTGCCAAGGCCCATGGCAAAAGCGCCGACAATCCCGGCCCAGTCTAGCCCGAAACGCCATGTCAGGATCAACAGGAACATCGCGCCGGTGCAGGGCCGCACAGCGATCACCGCCACGATGGCAATGGCATCGCGCAGGGACCGGACTTCGGCGGCTTGTGCCACGCTGGGTCCATGGGCATGGCCGCAGCTTGCGCAGACCGCGTCATCACGGGGGGCAATACGGGCCTGCTGCGCTTTCAGATGCCGCGCGCCGCGCAGCACCAGCCACAGGCCGACCCCCGCGATCAGAGCATAGCTGAAAGGCTCAAGGATATCATCGGCCAGCCCCGTCATCTGCGCCCGGCCCCAGCCCAGAACCAGCACCGCGCCATAAACCAGCACCACCGCCGTTGCCGCCTGTGCTAGCGACGACGCCAGCGCCAAGCCCACCAGCCGTCCCACCGGCACCCGCGCGCCTAGGCCGTAGCCGCCGATGACCAGCTTGCCATGCCCCGGTCCCGCCGCATGGACGAACCCATAGGCAAAGCACAGACCCCAAAGCGTCAGCACCGCCGCCATGTCGCCCTGTTGCAAGGCCCGCAAAGCGCCAGCCATCGCATTCTGGACCTGCATCTGGCTGGCCGCCGCCTGCCGCGCGATCTGGTCCGCGCCGCCAAAGCCCCAAAGCCAGACAGCACCCATCCCGATTGCGATCAGCGCTGTCAGAGCAAGCCAGCGCATGTCACCACCACTGTATCGGCAAAGGAACGGCCGACTTCGGGAAAATCCTCATCAGGGCCGACATCGCTGGCGGGACGGCCATAAAGCAGCTCCTCGACCAGCGTATAGGCGGCATCCAGATTGGCGGGGATCACCGACACTTCGCAATCATCGCGGCCTTCGACGGTCACGGGCCCTGCCAGCGTATAGGCGATGTAATAAGTCGGATCATAAGGCAGGATGGTCAGCGCCGCCGCGCGGTCCGCCAGATCCGCCAAAGGGCGCAGATGGGTTTCACGCAACAGACCATCCTCATAGACCATGCTGTGGTCCCGCTTTGGCGCAAGCGGCAGGGGCTTGTCGTCCTGCAACACCTCCAGATCGCCGTCGAAATCGGGGGGCCAGGCGGCAACCTGTTCATCCAGCAGCGCCTGTTCCTGTGGCGTCAGCTGCAGATCACCGTCCAGATCGACCCCCAGATCGGAGGTCACGAGCATCGAAAAATACTCGTCATAAACCCAGTCCAGCCGCACCGCGACCGTCCCGTCCGGTTCAAAGACGACGGCCATATCCACATGGACGAACACATGCGGATGCGCCAGCGCAGGCATCGGGAGCAACAGGGCGGAGATCAGGGAAAATTTGCGCAACATCGCCCATTAGGTAACGTGATCGATGGATTGCTGCAATCAGGCTTTACGCGATCCGGCGACACTTGGCCGTGATCAGCCCAATACATCGCGCCAGGAATGTTGCGGGTTGAAACCGACCAGCCGCTTGGCCTTGTCATTGGTATACATGGTTTCATTCTCCGCCATATCGCCACGCACCTCTACCCCTTGATAAAAGCGGTCAATCACCTCTTGCGCGGTGATCCCGACGCTGAGGTCGTCGTTGGAGACGTTGAAAATCTGATAGCCCAGCCCGTCGGTTTTCAGGCAGCAATCTACCATATGTCCCAGATCGCGCGCGTCGATATAGGCGAAAATGTTCCGCCGGCGCAGCGCGGCATCTTTCATGAACGCCGGGAACATCTGTTCATATTCATGTGGTTCTATGACGTTGTTGATCCGCAAGCCATAAATGTCAGTCCCGCTGCGGGCCTGAAATGACTTTGCCGTCATCTCGTTACACACCTTCGACATGGCATAGCTGTCATGCGGCACGGTCGGATGTTCCTCATCCAGCGGCACATAGAGCGGCTTGACCTCACCCTGCGCGAAACACACGCCATAGGTGGTTTCGGAACTGGCAAAGATCACCTTGGGCACGCCAAGCTTTACCGCTGCCTCGATCACATTATAGGTGGACATCGTGTTGATGCGGAAACATTCACCATCGGTGCCGATCATGACACGTGGCACGGCCGCGAAATGCACCACGGCATCGAAACGCGGCACGCCATTGGCACCCTCCAGTTCGTGAAAGTCAATGAATTGCGACATCGCGCCGATGACCTGACCGGAATCGGTCAGATCGACCAGTAGTTCCGACACATCCAGCCCCGATGGGACCATGTCGATATTGACGACCGTGTGACCCTGCGCCTGCAGATGCCGGATCGCATGTTTGCCTGCCTTGCCGCTGCCGCCAGTGAAGAAAATACGCATAACCACCTCCGGAATTGAAACGTTTGCGCAGAGCTTTTCACGCCGCAAGGGTCAGTGCAACCGTGCAGCATGTGGTCAGGCCTTTCATGCGGCAATCTGCTCTGCCATAAAGGCGCAAATATTCAAGAAAAGAGCAGCCCATGGCCGACGACCTTTTGTCCGCAAGCGGACCCGATGATTACAACGCCAGCAGCATCGAAGTGCTGGAAGGGCTGGAACCCGTCCGCAAGCGCCCCGGCATGTATATCGGCGGCACCGATGAACGGGCCTTGCACCATCTGGTCGCCGAGGTGCTGGACAATTCCATGGACGAGGCTGTCGCAGGCCATGCCAACCGGATCGAGGTGGAATTGCACGCGGATTATTCCGTCACCGTGCGCGACAACGGGCGCGGTATCCCTGTCGATCCGCATCCGAAATTCCCCGATAAATCCGCGTTGGAGGTGATCCTTTGCACCCTGCACGCCGGTGGTAAATTCTCGGGCAAGGCCTATCAGACCTCGGGCGGGTTGCACGGGGTCGGTGCCTCGGTTGTCAACGCCCTGTCGGATTCCATGGTAGTGCAGGTCGCGCGCAACAAGGAATTGTTCGAACAGCGCTTTTCGCGCGGCCTGCCCTTGGGGCCGATCCAGAAACTGGGGCCGACACAAAACCGGCGCGGCACCACCGTGACTTTCCACGCGGATGAACAGATTTTCGGTAATCAGAAATTCAAACCGGCGCGGCTTTATAAATCGATCCAATCCAAGGCCTATCTGTTTTCAGGCGTCGAAATCCGCTGGAAATCCGAAATCAGCGATGGCGAAACCCCGCAGGACGCGACGTTCCATTTCCCCGGCGGTCTGTCCGATTACCTCAAAGAAACGCTTGGCAAGGCCGCGACCTATTCGGAAAAACCCTTTGCAGGCACCGTCGAATTTGCAGATAAATTCAACGAACCCGGCAAGGTAGAATGGGCCATCAACTGGACGCCCGTGCGCGACGGTTTCCTGCAATCCTATTGCAACACGGTCCCCACCCCCGAAGGTGGCACCCATGTCGCCGGGTTCTGGGCTGCGATCCTCAAGGGCATCAAAGGTTACGGCGAACTGGCGGGCAACAAGAAAGCCGCCCAGATCACGCGTGAAGATCTGATGTCCGGCGGCTGTGCTTTGGTCAGTTGCTTCATCCGCGATCCGGCCTTCGTGGGCCAGACCAAGGACCGGCTGTCGTCTGAAATCGCCGCGCGCATGACCGAAGGCGCGGTGCGCGACCATTTCGACAACTGGCTGGCGGCGGATACCAAATCCGCGGGTGCGATCCTTGATTTTCTGGTGCTGCGCGCCGAAGAACGTCTGAAACGGCGGCAGGAAAAGGAAACCGCCCGCAAATCCGCGACCAAGAAACTGCGCCTGCCGGGCAAGCTGACCGATTGCACGTCCAAGGACCGCAGAGGCACTGAATTGTTCATCGTCGAGGGCGATTCTGCCGGTGGGTCCGGAAAGGGCGCGCGCAACCGGGTTAATCAGGCGCTGCTCCCGCTCAAGGGGAAAATCCTGAACGTGCTGGGTGCCGCGTCGAACAAGCTGACGACCAATCAGGAAATCAACGATCTGTGCGAGGCTTTGGGCGTTGGTATGGGCACCAAATTCAACGTCGAAGACCTGCGTTACGACAAGATCATCATCATGACCGACGCCGATGTCGACGGCGCGCATATTGCCAGCCTGCTGATGACCTTCTTCTTCACACAGATGCGGCCCCTGATCGACCACGGGCATCTGTATCTGGCCTGTCCGCCTTTGTACCGGCTGACCCAAGGCGCGCGCCGTGTCTATGTGGCCGATGACGTCGAGAAGGAAAAGTGGATGGCCAAAGGCCTGGGCGGCAAGGGCAAGATCGACCTGCAACGCTTCAAAGGACTGGGCGAGATGGACGCCAAGGACCTGAAAGAAACGACGATGGACCCCGCGACCCGCAAACTGATCCGCGTGACCGTGCATGACGATGTACCCGGCGACACCGCCGATCTGGTGGAACGGCTGATGGGCAAAAAGCCGGAGCTGCGGTTTCAGTATATTCAGGAAAACGCCCGGTTCGTGGCAGAGCTGGATGTGTAGGGCGCGCGTTCACGCGCACCCGACGTCACCTCACCGGCCGTAGCGCTTGGTTCGTCCCGTCACCGCAACACCAGATTCCCCAGCGCCGCCCGGATCACTGACCGTGTGTCATCGCTGTCGCCCGAGACCGCCAGCCCGATCAGCGCGCCCGGCGCGCCGCCAAAGGCCCGCGCATAATCTGCGGCCAGATCGACGTTTTCATCGAACGCCCCGGTCCCTGCCTGCCGCAGGGCAATCGTCACCCCCTGCCCCGGCGGGCCATAGGGCGATGGTATCACCTGCCCCGTCGCATGATTGCCGCCCCAGGCATATTGGATGATCCGCACATCCGCATTGCCCAGCAGGCTGCGGATTCCCGCACCTTCCAGACCGGGGGCCAGCGTTTCCGGCACGAAAACAAAATAGAGCGAGATATTGCGGTCATCGCCGCCCTTCACGCTCAGATCCGTCGGCGGCACGGATTGATCCACCCGCCAGGACCAGGACGCCCCGCGCGACCCCCAGTTTTCGCGCGCCAGGCGGGTCCAGGCGATGGATACCGAACCTTCCGACACCAGCGTCAGGGTTTCACCGAAACCATATGCGTTGGAACTGAACAGCGACAGGCGCTGCTCCTGCCAGCCGGTTTCAAAACTGACGGGGCCGGCCTGCGCTGAAACAGCACCGGCCACGACGAAGGCAAGGGAAAGCATGATGCGCATGATAGGTCCTTTGTGAACAAGCCTAGGACAGTCACGGATCAGGGGCACGCATCAGTGCAGACGATCACGGCAATGTCAGCGTTGCAGGCTTTCGACGTAATCGGTCAGCGCCAGCAGCATCATCGGCACCGGCGTGCCAAGGCCGTTGGTTTCCACGATTACCGTATCGCCCATATCGCCTGCGCCGAATTCCGGCATCGCCCCCGACAGATGACCACCCGCCTGATAGCCGTCAATCGTGCTCATCACCCGGTCGCGCGGGAATGTGCCGCCATTGCGCGCGCTGATCTGCGTCAGATCGGGTGGCGACACCCCCAGCCCACGCGCCATGGGTCCGTCCCCGGTCCCGTCCGCGCCATGACAAGAGGCGCAATTTTCCAGAAAGGCACTGCGCCCGTCCATCGGTTCTTCGTCAACGCAGGCGGCCAGCGCCAGCATTGCGATCAGGATATATTTCTGCATCGTTTTCTCCCTCAATCCGGAGACCCTATCAGACTCGGTCAGGCGCTACCATGATCGAGGTCAAAGGGGGATCAGCGCACCTGTGTCCAGCCGGACCTGCCGGTCCATGCGCGCGGCCAGTTCCAGATTATGCGTGGCGATCACCGCCGCCAGCCCGGTGTCGCGGACCAGCCCGATCAATGTCTCGAACACCCGGTTCGACGTTTCGGGGTCCAGGTTGCCGGTGGGTTCATCCGCCAGCAACAGGGCGGGTTCATTCGCCAGCGCCCGGCAAAAGGCAACGCGCTGCTGTTCACCGCCCGACAGGGCCGCGGGCCGGTGCGCCGCGCGTTCGGCGATCCCGACACGGTCAAGCAAGGCCATCGCGCGGTCCTGCGCGGCCTTTTCGCCAACCCCATTGGCAAGCTGCGGCAGCACGATGTTTTCAAGCGCCGTGAATTCGGGCAGCAGGTGGTGAAACTGATAGATGAACCCCACCTGCCCCCGCCGCACCGCGGTGCGTTTGCGGTCCGATAAATGGGTCATATCCGTCCCGGCGATGGTGACGGTCCCGGTGTCCGGCGTGTCCAACAGCCCCGCAATATGCAAAAGTGTGGATTTCCCCGCGCCGGAAGGGGCCACCAGCGCCACGATCTCGCCCGGTTTCACAGTCAGATCCACGCCTTGCAACACGCGCACCTCATTGGGTTTGCCCGCGTTATAGGTCTTGCGCAGATCATGCAGCGTCAGGACTGGATCATTCATAGCGCAACGCCTCGACCGGGTTCATCCGCGCGGCGCGGCGGGCGGGAAAGATCGTGATGACCCATGACAGGCCCAGCGACAGCGACACGGCCTTCAGCACATCAGCCAGGTGCAATTGCGCAGGCACGTTATACAGGCCACGGATCGACGGGTCCCAGACCCCGCCGCCCGCAACGTAATTCACGAGGCTGAAGATCTGGTCGACATAGATCGCGAACAGACAGCCCAGCACGACGCCGAAAATCGTGCCAATCGTCCCGATCCCCGCCCCGCAGATAAAGAATATCCGCAGAATCGACCCTTCGGTCAGACCCATGGTGCGCAGGATACCGACATCACGGCCCTTGTTTTTCACCAGCATGATCAACCCGCTGATGATGTTCATCGATGCCACCAGAACCAGAATCGACAGGATGATGAACATCACATTGTCTTCAATCGTCAGCGCGCGCAGGAAACGTCCCACCCTGTCCTGCCAGCTATAGGCCCAGACGCCCGGCCCTGCGGCAGTGGCGATATCCTGTTTCAGCGCCTCTGACTGGTTGATGTCATGCAGCCTGACATCCATCTCATCCGCCACCCCGTCGCGGTTAAAGACGGTTTGCGCGACATCGAAGGGCAGATAGGCGCGCACCTCATCAATCTGGTAACGTCCGGTGGAAAATATGAACACGACCTCATAGGCGTTGCGCCGCGTCGATTGCCCCATCGGTGTCGCGGCTCCCGATCTGGTGGTGATCTCGATCCGGTCGCCCAGACCGATGCCAAGATTTGCCGCCAGGGCCGACCCCAGCGCGATACCATTGGGCAAATCGTCGATATCGCCGATAGTGCGTTCGCTTTGCACAATCGCCTGCGACGCCCTGAGATCGTCAAGGTGGATGCCATAGATATCGGCAAGCCCGATCTGCCCGGCGGCCCCCGCCATCGCCTGCCCGCGAATCAGCGGCGCGACGCTGGCCACACCCGGCACCTGCATGATCCGGTCGGCCATATCGGGGTAATCTTCGATCACGGACTGGTGCTGCACCACGGTGACATGGGCATCAGCGCCGACAATCGTGTCGATGAATTCCGCACGAAAGCCCGACCGCACGGCAAGCGTGGCAATCAGGGCAAAGACGGCAAGGGTGACGCCGATCAGGCTGATCCAGGTCATCACGCTGACGCCGCCTTCGGCGCGTTTGGCGCGGATATAGCGCCAGGCGATGATCCATTCGAATTTGGCAAAGGGACGCGTTGTATTCATGGCGGCCTACATAACGACAGGGGCGGCACTGCACCAGCGCCCATGCACCCGGATCAGCGTTTTACCCCCGACAAGCGGGGAATATGCGATGGCGTTTCCACCACAAGCCGGGGCCGCGCAATGGGTGGTTCGCTTTTCACGGGCGCGGGTTCCGCCTTTAGATTGGGCGCTGCGCGTTTTGCGGGCTTGCGGCTAGGGGGGCGCGCGCGACGCAAAGGTGCCGTCATCAACGCCAGCACCACGGCAAGCAAGGCCCAACCTGCGGCAAATCCCGCCCCTGCGGAAATCGCGCCCGCGCCGGTCAGCGGCATACCGGGCCGGAAATCGGCCCAGACCGCGCGCGCCAGATCGGTATCCGCCACGCGCTGCGGCATCATCAGCCGCGCCACGGGTGACGCATTGCGCAAGGCATCCAGATCATCGGACAATTGCGCATGGCGCAGGATCGTGCGCCGCCACATCGCCGCCTGCCCGTCCATCGGCGGCGTCGCGGCCATTTGCTGCAACATTTCTTCGCGCCCGTAACCGGCATCTAACGCCACGGCGTCAAATTCCACCAACTGATCGGCCAGCGCATCGACGTAACCGCCAAGGCGCTGCAGGTATTGCTGCGAGAATTCGGGAAACTGCGACAGGCCCGCAGCCCCGCACAGACCCGCGATAAGGCACAAGACCCGGATCATCGCACAGATGCCGTGAAATGGAATGTCATCGCCTGCCCCGGTCCGTTGTTATTGGCGCAATCCTAGCAGAAATTCCGCGCTGCCGCATCATTTCCGCGCGATCAGCCTATCACGCGATCCCCTGATAAATCGTTGCGATCTTCGCCACAGCATCGGCAGGCGGCAATTCTTCGCTTTCCCCCGTGCGCCGGCTGGTCAGTTCGACCACGCCGTTCTTCAACCCGCGCGGCCCGACGGTGATGCGCCAAGGCAGGCCGATCATGTCCATCGTGCCGAATTTCGTGCCCGCCCGTTCGTCGCGGTCGTCGTAAAGCGGCTCCAGCCCCAAGGCGGTCAGGCTGTCGTAAAGCGACTGACAGGCGGCGTCGGCCTCTGCATCGCCTTGTTTCAGGTTCACGATCCCGCAATGGAAAGGTGTGACACCTTCGGGCCAGATGATGCCCTTGTCGTCATGGCTCGCCTCAATGATCGCGCCCAGCAGGCGCGACACGCCGATGCCGTGGCTGCCCATATGGACGGGCACCTTACCACCCTTGCCGTCATCGACCATCGCGCCCATCGCTTCGGAATATTTTGTGCCGAAATAGAAGATCTGGCCGACTTCGATGCCGCGCGCGGTGCGGCGGCGTTCCTCGGGGATGTCGTTGAACAAGGCCTCGTCATGGGTTTCGTCGGTACGGGCGTAACGGCTGGTGAATTCGTCTAAAACAGCAGCACAGGCGGCGTGATCATCATAGTCGATTTGGCGGTCACCGAATTTCAGATCTGTGATCTGGCTGTCATAGAACACCTCTGATTCGCCGGTTTCGGCCAGCACCAGGAATTCGTGGGTATCGTCGCCGCCGATGGGGCCGCTGTCAGCGCGCATCGGGATCGCTTGCAGGCCCATGCGTTCATAGGTGCGCAGATAGCTGACCAGATGGCGGTTATAGGCGTGCAGCGCGTCTTCTTTGGTCAGGTCGAAGTTATAGCCGTCCTTCATATAGAATTCCCGGCCCCGCATGACGCCGAAACGCGGGCGGACTTCGTCGCGGAATTTCCACTGGATCTGATAAAGCGTCAGCGGCAGGTCCTTGTAGCTGGTGACATGGGCGCGGAAGATGTCCGTGACCAGTTCCTCGGCCGTGGGGGTGAACAGCATCTCACGACCGCCACGGTCCTTAATGCGCAGCATTTCTTCGCCATAGGCATCGTAACGGCCGGATTCGCGCCATAGATCGGCAGACTGGATCGTCGGCATCTGGATCGCGATATGGCCCGCGCGTTCCTGTTCCTGATGCACGATGTTTTCGATCTTGCGCAGGACTTTAAAACCCAAGGGCAGCCAGGAATAGATTCCGGCACTGGCCTGTTTGATCATGCCCGCCTGCAACATATAGCGGTGCGATACGATCTGCGCCTCGCGCGGGGTTTCTTTCAGGACGGGCAGGAAATAACGGCTCAAGCGCATGGGGATAACCTTTGTGGCAGGCGGAAATTGGCTCCTCGGTGTAATCCGCCAGCCATGCCCCCGCAAGCATTGTGATCAAAGCCCTTGGAAAATGCGTGCGACCCTTGCAAGCATGGTCCAAAAGCCGCATCAGAGCGTGAACACACGAGGAGTATCCGATGGCCCTGCCCGTCAAGGATCAGATCATCTATTGGGGGATCGCCACGGCGGTGGTCATGGTCATTCTTTGGGCGGTGGGCAATGTGATCATGCCCTTCGTGCTGGGTGCCGCGATTGCCTATCTGCTGGACCCGATTGCCGACCGGCTGCAGCGGCTGGGCCTGTCCAGGGTGCTGGCGGTGGCGTTGATCACATTGTTCACGGCGCTGATCTTTATCATGCTGATCCTGCTGGTGATCCCGACACTGATCAAACAAACAGCCGCGCTGATCGACACGGCCCCCGCGTTGTTTGAGCAATTGCAGGGCTGGCTGACATCGCGGTTTCCCGATCTGATCGAACCCGACAGCATGATCCGCCAGCAATTGGGGGCGATTGGCGAGACCATTCAGGCGCGTGGCGGCGAATTACTCAGCGGTCTGCTCAATTCCGCGCGCGGGCTGGTGTCGGTGGTCATCCTGCTGGTGATCGTGCCGGTGGTGACGGTCTATCTGTTGCTGGACTGGGACAAGATGATTGCCAGGATCGACGGGCTGCTCCCGCGTGATCATGCCGAGACCTTGCGGCAGCTGGCGCGCGACATTGACCATACCTTGTCGTCATTCCTTCGGGGGCAAGGCACGGTCTGCCTGATCCTTGGCACCTTCTATGCGGTGGCGCTAATGCTGGCGGGGCTGAATTTCGGGCTGATCGTGGGCTTCATCGCCGGGGTGATCACCTTTATCCCCTATGTCGGCGCGCTGGTGGGCGGGGTTCTGGCCATCGGTCTGGCCCTGTTCCAGTTCTGGGGCGGCGCGGTTGACGGCGACACGGTCAGCCAGGGCACCAACTGGCTGCGCATCGGGATCGTTGCGGGTATTTTCGTCGTCGGGCAGTTTCTGGAAGGCAACATCCTGACCCCGAAACTTGTCGGTGGCTCGGTCGGGCTGCACCCGGTCTGGCTGTTGTTCGCGCTGTCGGTCTTCGGGTCGCTGTTCGGCTTTGTCGGCATGCTGGTCGCGGTGCCGGTGGCCGCCGTGATCGGCGTCGTCGCGCGCTATGGCATCGCGCGCTACCGCGAGAGCCTGTTGTTCCGGGGGCAATCGACAGATCTATGATGGCACGTCAGCTCAGCTTTGACTGGCCCAATGGGGTGGCGCTGGGGCCGGATGATTTCTTCGTCTCGACCGCCAATGCGACGGCCTTTGGCATGGTGACTGACCCGGACCGCTGGCCTTTGCGCAAGCTGGTGATCGCGGGGCCTGCGGGGTGCGGCAAAAGCCATCTGGCGCGGATTTTTGCCGCCGCCCAGCCGACGCAGATCATCGCCGCCAGTGATCTGACGCCGGATTTCGTACCCACAACCCCGGCGCTGGTGGTCGAGGATATGGATAATCTGCCCGCCGATGCGCAGGAATCGATGTTCCATCTGCATAACCATCTGCAGAACAACGCGGGGTTGCTGTTGATGACCGCACGCCAGACGCCCGCGCGCTGGCCGATCAGCCTGCCCGATCTGGCCAGCCGGATGCAGGGCAGCGCCGTGGTGCAGGTCGCTGATCCCGATGATGCCTTGCTGCAGGCGGTGATGATGAAATTGTTTGCGGACCGCCAAATCCTGCCACCCGCGGGGCTGACCGCCTATCTGGCACCACGGATCGAACGGTCCTTCGCCGCCGCTGCCGATATCGTCGCGCGACTGGACGAGGCCGCGTTGGCCACCGGCCACAAGATCAACCTGCGGCTGGCCGCGCGCCTGCTGGACAACCCGGATTGATCCCCGCATCATCGTCATAAAATCGCAACATTGGCGAGACACAAGGCAGCATGACAAATTCGAATTTTCTGACTGCGGACTTCCCCCCCGCCACCGCGCTGGACCTTGACCTGTCGGGGCCGGGGCGTTTCATGAATCGCGAGCTTAGCTGGGTCGGTTTCAACTGGCGCGTGCTGGAAGAGGCGGAAAATCCCCGTGTGCCGCTGTTGGAACGGCTGCGTTTTTTGTCGATTTCCGCCGCCAATCTGGACGAATTTTTTACCGTCCGCGTCGCGGGGCTGCGCGAATTGGCGATTGCGGGCAATACCACACCGGGGATGGACGGGCTGACGCCTGCCGAACAACTGGTCCAGATCGACGCACAGGCCCGCGCGCTGATGGATCATCAGCAGGTCGTGTTCACCGCGCTGGAAAAGGAAATGAAGGACAATGGCATCGCGATCCTGTCGCGCGATGACGTGACGGATGCGGATACCGATTTCCTTGCTGAATTTTTCCTTGATCAGGTGTTCCCGGTCCTGTCACCGCTGGCGATCGACCCGGCGCACCCTTTCCCATTTATCCCCAACGAAGGGTTCGCGCTGGCGCTGCAACTGGAACGCAGCGCCGACAAACGCAGCCTGCGCGCGCTTTTGCCGGTCCCCGCACAGATCGCGCGTTTTGTGGCCCTGCCCTCCGATCAGGGGCAGCGGTTCCTGCCGCTGGAGGAATTGCTGCTGTTGCATATTCCGCGCCTGTTTCCGGGTTATCGCGTCAAGGGTAATTGCGCCTTCAAGGTGCTGCGCGACAGCGATCTGGAACTGGAAGAAGAAGCCGAAGATCTGGTGCGCGAATTTGAAACGGCCCTGAAACGCCGGCGTCGGGGCGAGGTTGTCCGGCTAAAAATTTCCGCCAATGCGCCGGAAGCTTTGCAAAAGCTCATCATGTCCGAACTGCATGTGACCAACGACGCCACGGTCGAGGTGCGCGGCATGATCGGGATTTCCGATCTCAAGGAACTGGTGCTGGACAGCCGGGCCGATCTGCTCTGGCCGCCGTTCACCCCGCGGGTGCCGGAACGGGTGCAGGATCATCAAGGCGATATGTTCGCCGCGATCCGGCAAAAAGACATGCTGCTGCACCACCCTTATGAAACCTTCGATATGGTCGTCCGCTTTCTTAATCAGGCGGCCCATGACCCCGATGTCGTGGCGATCAAACAGACGCTGTACCGCACGTCGCAGAAATCCCCGATTGTCACCGCCCTTTGCGAAGCGGCAGAGAACGGCAAATCCGTCACCGCGCTTGTCGAACTCAAGGCCCGCTTTGACGAAGCCGCCAATATCCGCCAGTCGCGCCGACTGGAACGGGCGGGTGCGCATGTTGTCTATGGTTTCATGCAATATAAAACCCATGCCAAGATCAGCACCGTGGTCCGGCGCGAAGGCGACAGGCTGGTCACCTATACCCATTTCGGCACCGGCAATTACCACCCGATCACCGCGCGCATTTATACCGACCTGAGCTTTTTCACCTGCGATCAGGACCTTGGGCGCGACGCGACCAAAGTGTTCAACTATATCTCTGGATATGCGCAGCCCGAGGGGTTGAAGAAACTCGCGATTTCGCCCCTGGCGCTGAAACAGACGCTGATCGGTTGCATCGCGCAAGAGGCCGAAAATGTCCGCGCCGGCAAACCGGGTGCTATCTGGGCCAAGATGAATTCGCTGGTCGAACCTGATGTGATCGACGCACTTTATGCAGCGTCGCAGGCGGGGGTAAAGATCAGCCTTGTGATCCGTGGCATCTGCGGGCTGCGCCCCGGTGTGGCGGGCCTGTCGGACAATATCCGCGTCAAATCCATCGTGGGCCGGTTTCTGGAACATTCCCGGATCGTCTGTTTCGGGAATGGCGCTGATCTGCCGTCGAAAAAAGCCAAGGTCTATATCTCTTCCGCCGACTGGATGGGGCGCAACCTGAACCGGCGTGTCGAAACGCTGGTCGATATCCAGAACCCGACGGTCAAGGCGCAGATCGTCAGCCAGATCATGGCGGCCAATATGGCGGACGTGGCGCAAAGCTGGGTCATGTCACCGGACGGCAGTTTCAGCCGTGGGTCGGTGCCAGAGGGGGAATTCGCCTTCAACTGCCACCGCTTTTTCATGGAAAATCCATCGCTGTCCGGGCGCGGGTCGGCCGGGGCATCGGACGTTCCGCAATTGACCCACACCGATGATTGATTGATACCTGTGGCGAAACAGCGGCGGGAATTTCATGACACAACAACCTGACCCCGACACGATCGATTGGGGCCCGTTTGGTCGTCCATTGTTTGAAGACCCCGCCGCGCAGGCATTGGCGCGGGTCGGCGTGGTGGATGTGGGGTCAAACTCTGTCCGGATGGTGGTGTTTGATGGGGCGGCACGGTCGCCCGCCTATTTCTACAATGAAAAGATCATGTGCGCGCTTGGCGCGGGCCTGTCCCAGACCGGCAAGCTGAACCCCGAAGGGCGCAAACGTGCGCTGTCCGCGATCCGCCGTTTTGCCGCCCTCGCCGAAGGGATGGGGATCATGCCCCTGACGGCTGTCGCCACTGCCGCCGTGCGTGACGCCAGCGATGGCGATGATTTCCGCCAAGAGGTGCTGCGCGAAACCGGCGTGAAACTGTGGGTCATCGACGGCAAGGAAGAGGCGCGCCTGTCCGCCCAAGGCGTCCTGCTGGGCTGGCCCGGCAGTTACGGTCTGGTCTGCGATATCGGCGGGTCGTCGATGGAACTGGCCGATCTGGCGGATGGCAAGGTCGGGCAGCGGCTGACATCTGCCCTGGGGCCGCTGAAATTGCGCGAGATCAAGGGCGGCAAAAAGGCGGTCAAAGCCTATGTGCGCGCCACGATGCAGGAATTGCATCAGGAAATGAACCATGAAACCGGCAAGCGCCTGTTTCTGGTCGGTGGGTCCTGGCGCGCCATTGCCCGGATCGACATGGAACGGCGCGGTTATCCGCTGACTGTTTTGCACGAATACCGGATGGCGGCACAACAGATCAGCAAGACGGCGGAATATATCCGCAAATCCGACCTGACGGAATTGCGGGGCCGCTGTCATATCTCGGACAGCAGGATGACTCTGGTGCCGCTTGCGTCCATCGTGCTGAAGGAACTGATGCGCACCTTCAAGCCCAAGGATGTGACCGTCTCATCCTATGGTATCCGCGAAGGGATGCTGTATGAACAGATGCCGCAGGCCTTGCGCGAACGCGACCCGCTGATAGAAGCCTGCCGTTTCGCCGAAAACAAGGACGCCCGTCTGCCGGGTTTCGGCCGCATCCTGTATGATTTCGTCAAGCCGCTGTTTCCCCGCGCCAATTGGCAGCGCAAGCGGATCATCAAGGCCGCCTGCCTGCTGCATGACGTCAGCTGGCGCGCGCATCCCGATTACCGCGCCGAGGTGACATTCGACAATGCCACCCGCGCCAATCTGGGCGGGTTGAAACATTATGAACGGGTCTTGCTGGGACTGGCGCTGATGAACCGCTATACCAGCAAGATCACCAACAGCAGGTTTGATCCGCTGTTCGCGATGCTCAACCCCGACCAGATCAAAGAGGCCGAGATTCTGGGCAAGGCGATGCGCCTTGGCGCGATGCTTTGGCTGACGGCGGATGAACAACCCGGCACCCTAAAATGGAGCCGCAAGGCAAGCCAGTTGACGCTGCACCTGACCGAACACGCCCGCCCCCTGTTCGGCGAGGTCGCAGAAGCGCGGTTCAACGCCCTGTGCACCGCGCTGAACGCGACGGGCACGGTCAAGTTCACCGGTTGACGCACAAACAGCGGGCGCATCGGATCGCTGCCCAATATGCAGGCAACTGTCTGAAACCCCATCGTAACGGGGTTTGAAATCTTGCCCTCAGTTCCGTTTCCGCCATCAATTTCAGGACGTGCGGTTTCAATCAAAGGGACAGGATGCTGGATCGCCAACTGCAAAGCACCGATACGCTGCAACTGGATGTCGCCACGGCCGCAGCCAAGGGCGACCGGGATTATCAGCATGACACGGTGATTTCCGGCTTTGCCATGGGGCAATCCAGCGGGTTTGTCGTCATCGCAGGCGGACGCGGCGAGAATGATTCAGGCGGCATCGCCAGCGCGATCACGGCGGCGGAATTCTTTTGCCAGATCAGAATGAACGACAGCGCGCTTGATGTCGGTCTGGCCAAGCCCGGAACGATCCTGCGCGCAGCGGCGGCGGCAGCCAATCGCCGGCTGGCCGATGAACGCGAACGCAGCGATGAACTGACTGGCATGGGGTCCACCGTCTTGGCCCCGGTCATCCGGCATAACCGGCTGTCCTGGCTGTCGGTCGGCAATGCGCCGATGTTCCTGTTCCGCCATGGCAGTCTGCGGCAGTTGAACAAGGATCATTCCATGGCCACTCAGATCGATCTGATGGTCAAGGGCGGGTCCATGCTGCCCGAGGTCGGCCGCGACCATCCAGAACGCGATGTCCTGACATCTTTGCTGAACGGCGGCGAAATCGCCGCGATTGACTGCCCGCAAGCCCCCCTTGCGCTGTGGCCCGATGATATCATCATCCTGGGAACTGACGGGCTGAAACGGCTGGACGGTAGCGCAATCCTTGCCATTCTGGCCGAAGCGCCGGACGCTGGCAGCGACGTGATCGCGCGCGCCTTGCTGGATGCGCTGAACAATGACGATCAGGGCAATGTCGCCCTTGCCGTTATCCGGCTGACCTTGCCCCGGACAGACCCCGCCCCGATCGAGGCGGATGATCTGCCGGTACTGGCCAGCGCCGAACCGGACCCGCCGGAACCAGACCCGGAACGGCAGGCCTATTGGTATCGCGGCCAGAAATATTACAAGGATTAGAGTTCGATTTCGCCTTCGTCAGCCTCGGGTCCGAGGTCGTCGGGGACCCAGATCGGCGCATCGGGCTTGCGGCGCAGGATGATGTCACCATTGGGCAGAAATTCCGGCAACTGGTAATGCCGGACGTCATCGACGCGGTTCAGGAACGCCGCCAGACCCGGACCCATTTCACGCAAAAATTCCCCGACCACCGGACCCGATTCTTCTATTGTGCCGCGCAGCCCGTCAATCGCCGGGGTCATTTCGGCCATCAGCCCCCGCATGATCATGCGCGCGCCTTCTTCCATCAGGCTAAAGCCCTGCTCGGTCTCGGCGTCCTGCGCCTGCAACGGATTGGCAAGGGCGACTGTCAGGACCAGAATGGGGATCAGCTTTTTCATGGTCCGATTATAACCCTTCCGCGCCTGATTTTCAATTCGCAGGCGGGCACCAATGCGAAATGATCCGCCTCAGCTGTGCTGCGCCCTGATGTCTTCCCAAGCGCGGTTGATCGCGACCATGCGGCGTTCGGCAAGTTTCACCGCCTCGGGCGGCACGCCCCGCGCGATCATCTGGTCGGGATGGGTTTCACGCACCAGCCGCGACCACGACGCGCGGACCTGATCCATCGGCGCATCGGCATCGACTCCCAGCACGGCATAGGGGTCACGTTCCGCGTCGGGGACGAATTGCGCGCGCACATTTTTGAACCCGCGCTCATCAAGACCAAAGATGTCCGCCACTTCCTGCAGGAACGCATCTTCATTGCTGTGATAAGAACCATCCGCCAATGCAATGTGAAACAGGCCTTCCAACAGATCGGTCAGCGGCCCCGTGTCGTCGCCGAACATCGCCTTGATTCGGCGGGCATAGATGTCAAACCCCGCCACATCCTGACGGGCCAGATCAAAGACGCGTGCGGCACTGTCTTCGTCTTCCGGTGCGATGATGAAAACCTCGCGAAACGCACGCACCTCTTGCCGGGTGACCAGCCCGTCAGCCTTGGCCATCTTGGCGCCAAGGGCAATCACGGCAATGGTAAAAGCCACGCTGCGGTCAGGCTGGGCACGCAGCCGGTCGAAGATGGCCAGCAGCCCTTCGCCTTTTGCAAGCGCGGCCAGCGCCTCGCCAATGCGGGTCCAGATCGACATTGTCTTCTTTCATATCTGCGGTGTCGCCGTTCAAACTTGAACCCGACAAGCGGCCAAGTTGCAACCTTACACTGCATGCCCGCGGCAAGATCAATGCAGCCGATAGCCAGATGATCAGCCCTCAGCGTCAGACCACCCTGATGGTCGCCGTCATGATGGCAATGTATATGAAATGCCGTCTATACGACGGGCACTGCTGCTGCCTGTGTCAGCGTCTGGCAATGATATAGATCGCATGCACGATCCCGGGGATATAGCCAAGGATCGTCAGCAAGATATTGATCCAGAAATGCTTGCCCAGACCCTCCTGCAGGAAAACGCCCAAAGGGGGCAACAGGATGGCAAAGATGATGCGGATGAGATCCATGTGATACGTACTCCGGTACTCGTCATTCCGACTATGAACGCCGTTCGTCGGCAGTCGGTTCCCACAAATCGTGCTGTTGTGTCGGCAATGATCGGTGCCGCCCGGATCAACCCGACCGGGCGGCGCGGATCAGGGCCAGAATGTCCTGCGCTGCCTTGGGAATATTGGTGCCGGGACCAAAGATCGCCTTGACGCCGCTGTCATACAGAAATTTGTAATCCTGCTGCGGGATCACGCCGCCGCAGATCACAATGATATCACCGGCACCGGCCTCCTGCAGCGCATGCACCAGTTTCGGGGCCAGCGTTTTATGGCCCGCCGCCTGCGAAGAGATCCCGATGACATGCACATCATTGTCTATAGCATCCTGCGCCGCCTCGGCGGGTGTCTGGAACAAGGGCCCCACATCGACGTCAAAGCCGATATCGGCAAAGGCAGTGGCGATCACCTTGGCCCCACGATCATGCCCGTCCTGCCCCATCTTGACGACCAGCATCCGGGGGCGGCGGCCTTCTTCCTCGGCAAAAGCCTCGACGCTGGCCTGAATGGCCGCGAACCCTTCGTCGCCTTCGTAAGCTGCACCATACACCCCGGCGAGGGTTTTGACCTCGGCCCGGTGCCGTCCAAATACTTTTTCCATCGCCATGCTGATTTCCCCCACAGTGGCACGGGCACGCGCCGCGATCACGGCAGCCTCTAACAGATTGCCGCCGTCTTGTGCGCGGCGGCTGAGTTCGGCCAAAGCCGCATCGCAGGCATCCTGATCGCGCGCGGCCTTCGTCCGTTCGATTCGCGCGATCTGAGACAGGCGCACGGCCTCATTGTCGATATCAAGGATATCAATCGGGTCCTCATTATCCTTGCGGTATTTGTTGACGCCGACAATCACCTCGATCCCCCGGTCGATCCCGGCCTGCCGCTTCGCGGCGGTTTCCTCGATCCGCAGTTTCGGCATGCCAGAGGCGACAGCCTTGGTCATGCCGCCCATTTCTTCGACCTCCTGGATCAATTCCCAGGCTTTTTCGGCCAGTTCATGTGTCAGGCTTTCGACATAATAGGACCCGGCCAAAGGATCGACGACTTTCGTCACGCCGGTTTCTTCTTGCAAAATCAACTGGGTGTTGCGTGCAATGCGTGCAGAAAATTCGGTGGGCAAGGCTATCGCCTCGTCCAGCGCATTGGTGTGCAGGGATTGCGTGCCGCCCAGTACCGCCGACATCGCCTCGTACGCCGTGCGGATCACGTTGTTATAGGGGTCCTGTTCGGCAAGGCTGACACCAGAGGTCTGGCAATGGGTGCGCAGCATGGATGATTTGGGGTCCTTGGGGTCGAATTCCGCCATGATCCGCGACCACAGCAGGCGCGCAGCGCGCAGTTTTGCGGCTTCCATAAAGAAATTCATGCCGATGGCGAAAAAGAAACTTAGCCGTCCGGCAAACTGATCCACATCCATGCCGCGCGCGATCGCGGTGCGGACATATTCGCGCCCGTCGGCCAACGTATAGGCCAGCTCCTGCACCAGATTGGCACCCGCTTCCTGCATGTGATAGCCGCTGATGCTGATCGAATTGAATTTCGGCATCTCTTTGGTGGTGTATTCGATAATATCCGCGATGATCCGCATGGATGGTTCGGGCGGATAGACATAGGTGTTCCGCACCATGAATTCCTTGAGGATATCATTCTGGATCGTGCCGGACAGGACATTGCGCGGATGGCCCTGTTCCTCGCCCGCGACGATGAAATTCGCGAGGATCGGGATCACCGCGCCATTCATCGTCATCGACACGCTGACCTTGTCGAGCGGGATACCATCAAACAGGATTTTCATATCCTCGACGGAATCGATGGCGACACCCGCCTTGCCCACGTCCCCTTCGACGCGAGGGTGGTCGCTGTCATAGCCCCGATGCGTCGCCAGATCGAAAGCGACTGACACACCCTGCTGCCCCGCCGCCAGCGCCTTGCGGTAGAAATCGTTCGATGCCTCTGCCGTTGAAAAGCCCGCATATTGCCGGATGGTCCAGGGGCGGCCTGCATACATCGTGGCCTTCACACCGCGCGTATAGGGGGCCTGTCCGGGGATACCGCCCAGATGCGGCAGGTCCGTGATATCGTCAGCGGTGTAAAGCGGCTGGACCGCGATCCCCTCCAACGTGTTCCATGTCAGCGCGTCCAGCGGCTTGCCACGCAGTTCTTTCGCGGCCAGATCTTCCCATGTTTTCTTGTCGGTCATCGGATGCTCCTGCATGATGCGTGACATTCGGTCGCGAAATTGTTGTTGCTCTTGTGGCTTTGGGTCTTAGCTTTGGCGTGAAGCGAGGCTATATCTAAGAACATGAAAACTTTATTCCCCATCGCGCTGATCGCGCTTTTTGCCACCACAGCCCTGGCGGCGGAAGAAGAAACCATCATGGACCGCTGGGAAGCGGACCGCACGCAGGTGTTCGATGCCACAGAAGTCGAACTACCAGATCTGCAATGGATCGCGCGGCCTGTCGTGGTTTTTGCCGACACGCCCAACGACCCCCGGTTCCGCCAGCAGATGGAGGCGCTGCTGGCCAATATCGATGAACTGGCAGAACGTGATGTAATCCTGATCACCGATACCGACCCCGCCGCGCGCACATCGGTGCGGAGCACCCTGCGTCCGCGGGGATACGCGCTGACCGTGGTGGACAAAGATGGCCGGGTTCTGCAGCGCAAGCCTGAACTCTGGAGCATCCGTGAACTGACCCGGTCCATCGACCGCACGCCGCTGCGCCAGCAGGAAATCCAGGACCGGCGCGGCGAGAATATTCGCGGACAGGTCATTCAAACTCCATGATCACATCGTCAACGGCAAGGCTGTCACCGGCACTTGCGTTGATTTTGCTGACCACGCCCTTGCGGTCTGCGCGCAGGATATTTTCCATCTTCATCGCCTCGACGGTACACAGCGCCTGCCCTTCCTGCACGGTGTCGCCCACCGCCACATCGACCTTGACGATCAGGCCGGGCATCGGACAGAGCAGCACCTTGGACGTATCGGGCGGCAGCTTTTCCGGCATCAGTCCCGCCAATTCCGCCTGACGCGGGCTGCGCACATGGACCTTGAGATCGGCACCCCGATGCCGGATGCGGAAACCGCCCGATATCTTGCCGACCTTGAGGACAAGAGGTTCACCATCGACGGTCAACCGCGCGAGCGGCGCGCCGGGCCGCCAACCGCTTTCGACACGCATGCTCCGGTCGCCGACCCGCACATCCGCGCCTGATTTATCCGCGGTGATGGTGACCTGATGCGCTGCCCCTTGCAGGGTGACGACCCAGTCTTCGCCCACCCGGCGTGTGTGGTTGTCCATCCGGCCCGATATCCGCGCGCGCCGGATTTCACCGACCCGGTGCATCGCCGCAGCCGCCGCCGCGATGCGGATGCAGATGTCATCCGGCAGGATCGTGCCGTTGAACCCGTCGGGGAATTCTTCCTCGATGAAGGCCGTCGTCATCGTGCCGCTGGTGAATTTGTCATGGTCGTAAACCGCAGCCAGAAACGGCAGGTTATGCCCGATCCCTTCCACTTCGAACCCGTCCAGCGCCAGCCGCATTTCGGCAATGGCGCTGGCCCGGTCCGGCCCCCAAGTACACAGCTTGGCGATCATCGGGTCATAGAACATGCTGATCTCGCCACCCTCGCA
The DNA here is from genome assembly GCF_046292185.1 of Yoonia sp. Classification (GTDB taxonomy): domain Bacteria; phylum Pseudomonadota; class Alphaproteobacteria; order Rhodobacterales; family Rhodobacteraceae; genus Yoonia. The sequence continues at coordinate 1,192 of NZ_JBKBQY010000023.1, read as the reverse complement.
CACGCCGGTATCATTGCGCACCACGCGGGTAGGGGTTGCCTCTTCCACAGGCGGGCGATAGCGGGTCAACCGCCCGATCGAGGGCAGGAAGCCGCGATAGGGGTCTTCGGCATAAAGCCGGCTTTCCATCGCCCAGCCGTTGATCTTCAGATCACTTTGCTGAAAAGGTAACTTTTCGCCCGCCGCGACCCGGATCATCTGTTCGACCAGATCGATGCCGGTGATCAGTTCGGTCACAGGATGTTCCACCTGCAACCGCGTGTTCATTTCCAGAAAATAGAAATTGCGGTCCCCATCGACGATGAATTCGACCGTGCCTGCACTGGTGTAACCCACGGCCTGCGCGAGTGCGACGGATTGTTCGCCCATCGCCTTGCGGGTCGCTTCGTCCAGAAACGGGCTTGGTGCCTCTTCGATCACCTTTTGATTGCGGCGCTGGATCGAACATTCGCGTTCATGCAGATAGACGGCATTGCCGTGCTGGTCCGCCAATACCTGAATTTCGATATGGCGCGGCTGGGTCACGAATTTTTCGATGAAAATCCGGTCATCGCCAAAGCTGCTGGCGGCTTCGTTCTTGGACGACTGAAACCCTTCGCGGGCTTCCTGATCGTTCCAGGCGATCCGCATTCCCTTGCCGCCGCCACCGGCACTGGCCTTGATCATCACCGGATAGCCGACCTGATTGCTGATCTTCACCGCATCTTCGGCATCTCCGATCAGACCCATGTAACCCGGCACGGTGGACACATTCGCCTCTTGTGCCAGCTTTTTCGAGGTGATCTTGTCTCCCATCGCCTCAATCGCCCCCTTGGGCGGGCCGATAAAGGCGACGCCTGCCGCCTCCAGCGCTTCGGCGAATTTGGCGTTCTCGGACAGGAAGCCATAGCCGGGATGCACCGCCTCTGCCCCTGTCGCCTTGATCGCATCCATCACCTTGTCGATCACGATGTAGGATTGGTTGGCGGGGGAAGGGCCTATATGCACCGCTTCATCCGCCATTTTGACGTGCAGGGCATGGCGGTCGGCATCGGAATAGATCGCGACCGTCTTGATCCCCATCTTGCGGGCGGTCTTGATCACGCGGCAGGCGATTTCGCCCCGGTTGGCGATCAGAATTTTCTTGAACATCACTTGTTCCCCCCAGAACGCAAAAACGCCGCCGGGGCGAAACCCCGACGGCGGTGATACT